>NZ_JBHJUK010000144.1:0-21628 GCF_042266225.1 Kitasatospora sp. NPDC056181 | reverse complement strand
TACGACACCGGCGCGGCGCCGGCCCCCGCCGCGCGGGGGGCCCGCCGGCGGCCCCGGGGGCCGCGCCCCCCGGGCCCTCCGGCGTTCGGCGCTCAGGACTTCTTGGCGCACTCCGCGCAGGTGCCGAAGATCTCCAGGGTGTGCGCGATGTCGCTGAAGCCGTGCTCGGCGGCGACCGAGTTGGCCCAGCGCTCGACGGCCGGCCCCTCGACCTCGACGGTGGCCCCGCAGTGCCGGCAGACCAGGTGGTGGTGGTGCCCGCTGCTGCAACGGCGGTAGACCGCCTCGCCGTCGGCGGTGCGCAGCACGTCCACCTCGCCCGCGTCGGCGAGCGACTGCAGGGTGCGGTAGACCGTGGTCAGGCCCACCGAGTCACCCCGGTGCTTGAGCATGTCGTGGAGCTCCTGCGCGCTGCGGAAGTCCTCGATCTCGTCCAGGGCTGCCGAGACGGCGGCACGCTGCCGGGTCGATCGGGCGCGCGGCGACGGGCCTGCGGTGGTCACCGTGGGTCCTCCTGGGTGTGTGGGCGTCTCGCACCTCATTGTGCCAGCCCCGCACCGCGCTCCGGAGAGGTTGCGTCGGCCGGGCTCTGCCCGGGCAGTTGGACGTCGCAGACCCGGGGTCCGGACTCGCCCGCCGCCCGGTGCCGGCGGCGGGCCAGCGGGGCGGCGACCGCGCTGAAGACCGCGAAGACGGCGATGGCGAGCAGCACGATGGCCGGGCCGGAGGGGACGTCCAGGTGGTACGAGCCGGTGACGCCGGCCAGCGCGACCACCACGCCGAGCCCGATGGAGGCGGCCTGGGTGGCGGCGAAGGAGCGGGTGAGCTGCTGGGCGGCGACCACCGGGACCACCATCAGCGCGCTGACCAGCAGCAGGCCGACGACCCGCATGGCGACGGTGACGGTGACCGCGGCCATCACGGCGAGCAGCAGGTTGAGGAAGCGCACCGGCAGGCCGGTGACCCGGGCGAAGTCCTCGTCCTGGCAGATCGCGAAGAGCTGGCGGCGCAGGCCGACGGTGACGGCGATCACCAGGGCGCCGAGGATCCCGATGGTGGTGAGGTCGGCCGGGGTGACGGTCAGGATGGAGCCCCAGAGGTAGGACTCCAGCGAGCCGGCGCCGGCCTGGGCGGACTTCGAGACCAGCAGCTTCCCGCAGGCCATGCCGCCGTAGAAGAGCATGGCGAGCGCGATGTCGCCGCGCTGGTTGCCGCGCGAGCGGACCAGTTCCATGGCGACGGCGCCGAGGACACAGACCAGCACGGCCATCCAGACCGGGCTGGTGTCGAAGATGAAGCCGAGGCCCACGCCGGTCATCGCGACGTGGCCCATGCCGTCGCCCATCAGTGCCTGGCGCCGCTGGACGAGGTAGATGCCGACGGCGGGCGCGGTGATGCCGACCAGGACGGCGGCGAGCAGCGCCCGCTGCATGAAGTCGTACTGGAGCATCTCGGTCATGCCAGCAGTCCCTGGGTGTGGTGGAGGTCCTCGTGCGGGTGGACGTGGTCGTGTCCGGGGAGCGCGTGCAGTCCGGTGTTGGGGACGGGCGGGCCGTCGTGGGCGACGCAGCCGTCGCGGAGCACCACCGCACGGTCGATCAGCGGCTCCAGCGGCCCGAGTTCGTGCAGCACCAGCAGGACGGCGGCGCCGCGCGCGACCTCGGCGCGCAGGGTGTCGGCGAGCACCTGCTGGCTGGCGGCGTCCACCCCGGCCATCGGCTCGTCCATGATCAGCAGGTCGGGGGAGCCGACCAGGGCGCGGGCGATCAGCACCCGCTGCTGCTGCCCGCCGGAGAGGTCCGCGACGCCGTCCCCGGCCCGGTCCAGCATGCCGACGGCGGCCAGCGCGCCGTCCACCGCCGCGCGGTCCTTGCGGCGGAACGGCAGCAGGCCGTGCTGCGGCAGCCGCCCGGTGGAGACCACCTCGCGGACGGTGGCCGGGACGCCGGAGGCGGCGGTGGTGCGCTGCGGGACGTACCCGATCCGGTGCCAGGCGCGGAACTTGGCGAACGGCGTGCCGAACAGCTCCAGGCCGCCCTGGTCCAGCGCCACGGCGCCGGTCACGGCCTTGACGGTGGTGGACTTGCCGGAGCCGTTGGCGCCGAGCAGCGCGACGACCTCACCGGGGTTCACCGTGAGGTCGACGCCGCGCAGCACCGGCCGGCCGCCGCGGGAGGCGACGGCGTCGTGGAGGCGGACGGCCGGGGGTGTCGGGTGTGCCATGAGGTGCTGTCGTCCCGTCAGCTGGTGGTCGCGGGGGTGGTCGCGGCCGGGGTGGTGGCGGCGGCCGCGGGGGTGCTCGCGGGAGTGCCTGCGGGGGTGGTCGCGCCGAGGGCGGCCTGGAGGTTGGCGAGGTTGCGCCTCATCACCGTCAGGTAGTCGTCCTTGGAGGTGTCCTTGACGCCCTCCAGCGGGTCCAGGACGGCGGTCTTGAGGCCGAGGTCCTTGGCGACGGTCTCGGCGAGCTTGGGGCTGACCAGGGTCTCGAAGAAGACCGTGGTGACGCCGTGCTCCTTGGCGGCCTTCTGGACCTCGGCGAGGCGGGCCGGCGTGGGCTCGGACTCCGGGTCGACGCCGTTGATGGCGACCTGGGTGAGGCCGTAGTGCTCGGCGAGGTAGCCGAAGGCGGCGTGGCTGGTGACGAACGTCCGGGTCCCGGCGTCCTTCAGGCCGTCCCGGAACTCCTGGTCCAGGGCGGTGAGCCTGTTGACCAGGTCGTCGGTGTTCTTCCGGTAGTCGGCCGCGTGCTCCGGGTCGGCCTTGGCGAACCCGTCGCCGACGCTCTTGGCGACCGCCGCGTACCGGGTGGGGTCGAGCCAGAGGTGCGGGTCGCCGGCGGCCTCGGCGTGGTCGTGGCCGTCGCCCTCGGAGTGGCCCTCGCCGAGGTGGTGGTCGACCAGCGGGCTGGCGGCGGTGGCGTCGATCACGTGCTTGGCGCCGGAGTCGGCGACGGCCTTGTCCACGGTGGGCTGGAGGCCCTTGAGGTAGACGACCGCGCCGGCCTTCTTGACGTTCGCGACCTGCTTGGCGGTGAGCTCCAGGTCGTGCGGCTCGACGCCGGCCGCGGTGAGGTCGGTGACCTTGACGTGCTCGCCGCCGATCTGCGAGGCGAGGTACTCCATCGGGTAGAAGGAGGCGACGACGTCCAGCTTGCCGCCGGAGCCCTTGGCGCTGCTGTCCCCGCCACAGGCGGTGAGGAGGAGGGTGGCGGACAGGGCCGTGGCGGTCAGGGCTATGGCGGTGCGAGAGGGTCGTCGGATCATCATGACAACCATTCTCAGGTTAGATGGAAATGATTGTCAAATCACTCGGACGGGTGAACAAGGGGTGACGACGAGTGGGAGGAGCCGGGGGATTCCGATGGGCGGGGGAGCACGGGCAATACCGATTTGAACCCCGTACCCGTATGGCCGGTAACCTGAGGTATTCGGGTACGCGCAACCAGCCGTGCCCTGACCGTGCCGTCGTACTGAAGAGAGCACTGTGGCCGCCGACAAGATCGACACGATCGTCAGCCTGAGCAAGCGCCGTGGCTTCGTCTACCCCTGCAGCGAGATCTACGGTGGCACCCGCGCCGCCTGGGACTACGGGCCGCTGGGTGTCGAGCTGAAGGAGAACATCAAGCGCCAGTGGTGGCGCGCGATGGTCCAGGCCCGTGAGGACGTCGTCGGCCTCGACTCGTCGGTGATCCTGGCCCGCGAGGTCTGGGAGGCCTCCGGCCACGTCGCCACCTTCAACGACCCGCTGACCGAGTGCCTCTCCTGCCACAAGCGCCACCGGGCCGACCACCTGGAGGAGAAGTACGAGGCCAAGCACGGCTTCCCGCCGCCGAACGGCCTCATGGACATCAACTGCCCCGACTGCGGAACCAAGGGCTCCTTCACCGAGCCCCGGGAGTTCTCGGGCATGCTGAAGACCCACCTCGGCGTGACCGAGGAGGCCGGCGGCCTGGCGTACCTGCGCCCGGAGACGGCCCAGGGCATCTTCACCAACTTCAAGGCCGTCCAGACCACCTCGCGCAAGAAGCCGCCGTTCGGCATCGCCCAGACCGGCAAGAGCTTCCGCAACGAGATCACCCCCGGCAACTTCATCTTCCGCACCCGCGAGTTCGAGCAGATGGAGATGGAGTTCTTCGTCAAGCCGGGCGAGGACGAGCAGTGGCACGACTACTGGCTCCAGCAGCGCTGGGACTGGTACGTCGACCTCGGTCTGCGGACCGAGAACATGCGCTTCTTCGAGCACCCGAAGGAGAAGCTCTCCCACTACGCCAAGCGCACGGTGGACATCGAGTACCGCTTCAACTTCGGCGGCCAGGAGTTCTCGGAGCTGGAGGGCGTCGCCAACCGCACGGACTACGACCTCACGGTGCACAGCGAGGCCTCCGGCCAGGACCTCAAGTACTTCGACCAGGAGTCCGGCGAGCGGTACTTCCCGTACGTCATCGAGCCGGCGGCGGGCCTCAACCGCGCCATGCTGGCCTTCCTGATCGACGCCTACTTCGAGGACGAGGCGCCCAACGCCAAGGGCGTCATGGAGAAGCGCGTCGGCATGCGGCTCGACCCGCGCCTGGCCCCGGTCAAGGTCGCCGTGCTGCCGCTCTCGCGCAACGCCGACCTCTCGCCGAAGGCCCGCGGCCTCGCCGCCGACCTGCGCACCGCGTGGAACGTCGAGTTCGACGACGCCGGCGCGATCGGCAAGCGCTACCGCCGCCAGGACGAGATCGGCACGCCGTTCTGCGTCACCGTCGACTTCGACACCCTTGAGGACAACGCGGTGACCGTGCGCGACCGCGACACCATGTCGCAGGAGCGGGTCTCGCTGGACCAGGTGAAGTCGTACCTGGCGGCGCGGCTGATCGGCTGCTGACGTCCGGTTCTGCTCCGGGGAGCCCCCGTTCGCCTTCGGGCGGGCGGGGGCTCCCTGCGTCCTGCGGGGCCGGCTCCCTAGCGCCTCCCCCAGCGGGAGCGGGGCGGGGCGGCCTGGGTCGTCGGCAGGCCGGCCGTGCGGAGGGCGGCGAGGGTGCTGCGGTGGCGGACCTCGTCCGCGGTCAAGGCGGCCAGCAGGGCGCCGTACAGCTCGCTGTGCGGCTCCAGGGCGGCGGCCAGTGCGACCAGTTCGGCCGACGGGCGCAGCGCCGCCAGGTCGTGCAGCAGGGCGGCGGGCAGCGGGGCGGGGAGGGAGCCGGCCAGTGCGGCGAGATCGGCGGTGGGCCGGCCCGCGGCCTGGCGCAGCAGCGCCCGGGCGTCGCCGGACCGGCCGCCGCGCTCCAGTGCGGTGGCGAGCGCGGCCAGCTCGGCGGTCGGTGCGGATCCCCACTCCCAGAGCAGGGTGGCGCCGTCCGCGTGCTGCCCGGCCCGCTCCAGCGCCGCCAGCAGAGCGGGCAGGGCGGCCACCGGGTAGCTCCACAGGGCGTGGAACAGCTCGGCAGCCTCGGCGGCCAGCCCCGCCTGGCGCAACTCGGCGAGCGTGCCGGCGGCCTGCGCGGGGGTGCTCCGGGCCGCGCCGCGGGCCAGCAGGAGGGAGGCGTCGGGCGGGCCGCCGCGGGCGAGCAGGCCCGTCAGGTGGGCGGTGTCCTGCGGGAGGAGCAGAGTGGCCGCCTCGTCCAGCAGGGCGGTGTAGGCGTGGGCGGCGCCCTGGCGGTGCAGGGCGGTCACCTGTGCGGCGAGGGCGGCGAGTTCGGCGGGGGAGCGGCGGCGGGGGCCCTGGGTGCTCCGGGGGATCGGCGGCGGAGGGGGCGCCGCCGTGGCCCCTGCGGTCTCCGCGGGCTGGGGCTGGGGCTGGGGTCGGAGCTCGGACCGGGGCTGGGGCTGGGACTGGGACTGGGGCTGGGACTGGGGCTGGGACTGGAGCTGGGGGTGCGGCGGGGGTTGGAGCCGTGGCTGGGGCTGGGGCCTGTCGAAGCGGGCCCCGGTGGCGGGGGGTGCCGGTGGTGGCGTTCCGGGGGCGGACGCTTCCTCGTACACGCCGTCCGGGAAGCCGGCCCCGGCGGGCTGACGGGGCGCGGGGCCGCCCTGACGGGGCGCGGTGTCGCCCTGCCGCGGGGCCGGCTGGCGCAGGCGGCCCTCCAACGCGGTGAGCTGCTCGGTCAGTTCGATGCAGCGCGCGCCGAGGTCCTCGCGCAGCGTCCGCGCCTGGTCCAGCTGCCGCAACAGCTCCCCGTCCGGCCGCTGCCGCTCCGGGAGGGCCCGCACGGCCTCCCTGAGGCGGCGTTCGCGCTGGTTGGCGTACTGCCTGGCCCGGAATAACTCGTCCAGCTCCGCGCGGAGCTCAAGTGCGTCCTGCTCGCTCTCGCCGATGTGCCCGGTTGTTGGTTGTTCTGTGTGACGTATCCGCATGATCGCCGCACCCTATCCATCTCGACCCTGATTGCGGGTCATCCTGGCGTCGGTATACGGCTGCCGAGTTACGGGAGTGCGTCCAGCGGTTGGCGAGTCGCATCCAGGGCCGCACAGGTGGCGGTGGCGGCGAGGAGCCCGACGACGGCCGCCGGGAGCAGCGCTGCCTCGTAGTACGGCGCCGGGAACCAGAGGACGACCAGGGCGCCGGCGGCCGTGCCGGCGACGGCGGGCAGCGCGAGCCGGACCGCGTGCCCGGCCACGGCGGCGAGCAGCACCACGGCGCCCGCCGCGGCGGCGACCCAGGGGGTGCCGAAGCTGCCGGCGTACCGGATGGCGAGGGCGGGGACGAGGAACAGCGCCAGGCCCCGGCCGAGGGTGTGCGAGAGCGCCGTGACGCGCGGGCCGGGAAGCTCCTCGTACCGCGGGACGAAGGTGGTCGCGACGAGCACGGCCAGCACGGTGAGCGTGCTCTCCAGCCTGGGGCCGAGGCGGGCGAGGTTGTAGAGCAGGACGCTGTCGTACAGCGTCAGCATCAGATGGCCGTACGCCCAGAGGTCGACCGCGAAGACGATCGGCCGGGGGGCGTACGGCGTGGTGTCGGGCTCCCGTCCCGCGATCCAGGCGAGGAGCGGCGGGGTGACGACCGCCGACAGGACCCGGATGACGATGTCGTCCACCGTGTACGGGTTGCGGAGGTCCCACTCGACCGCGCAGAACGCGACGGTGTACGAGACCGCGGCGAGCGGGAGCAGTGGCGAGCGGGCCGTCCGGACGTACAGCACCCGGTCCAGCCGGCGCAGCACCGCGGCGAACGAGAGGAGCACGAGCGGGAGTTCGAGGAACGCCTGGACACGGAGGACGGACGGCGCGAGCAGTCCGGGCGCGGGCGTGTGCGCGGCGAACCAGTCGACGACCGGGTTGCCGCGCGGCACGTCGAACCAACCGGGCGGCAGGTACCGCGCGATGAACTCGGTGCTCCCCCCGTGCACCCGCTGGACGTAGACGGCGAAGGCCAGTTGGTTGACGAGGATCAGCGCCACCACGATCGCGAGCAACGCCTCCGGCCCGGGCGCGCCTGCGCGCCCGGGCCGGACCTCCCGTCGCAACGCCCTTGGCGTGACGGCCAGGGAGGCGACGGCCGACACGACCACCGCGGCGTCCAGGACGCGTGCGACGGTGCTCACCGCGCCAGCCGGGTACGGGCCTCCATCAGGGCGAACCCGAGCAGGTTCTCCCCGCGCCAGTCGGCCGGCCGCTGCGCACGCTCGTCGTCGGCGGCGAGTCCGATGCCCCAGAGCCGGTCCACCGGGCTGGCCTCGACCAGGACGCGGTTCGCCGTGCCGAGGAGGTACGCGCGCAGTGCCTCGTCCTGCCCGAACTTGGCGACGTTCCCCTGGGTGACCAGCTCGAACCGCCCGGCCGCCCAGGCGGGTTCGTCGAAGCCCCTGACCTGCCGGCCGAGCTTCTTCGCCTCGGCGGGGGTGCGGGCCGCCAGGATGCGCGGCACGATCGCCTCGTCCCCGAACATCCGCGCCTTGCCCGCCATCATCCAGTGCTCGGCGCTGGCGTACGCCACCCCGTCGACGGTGAACCCGGACGGCCACCACTGGCTGAGCGATCCCGGCCCGACCGACCCGTCCCGCTGCGGCCGGTGGCCCCAGAACATCAGCCACTTCGGTTGCGCGCCGGCCGCGACCGCTGCCGTCAACTCCGCGCGGTTCCGGGCGTCGAGGGGGTTCCCCGTGTACGTGCTGCTCATATCGTCATCCTGACACGAAGGGGGTGGGCGGTGCCAACGCTTTCCCCGTACGCCGGTTGCGGCCGGGGCTCTCGGATCGGAATCATCGCCGTATGTTCGAGATCCTTCCCGGCGTCGGCCTCCGTCTGCCCGGCCGCGCGGGCGTGCTCCGCTTCGGCGACGACGAGCGGACCGCGCAGTGGGCCGTCGCCACCGTCGCGGACGTGCGCGAGGGGTGGGTCTGCGGGGCGGGCTGGTCGTTCACGGCGGAGTACGAGGGCGTCCGGCTCGACGTCCACGGCGACGTCGGCGACCGCTACGGCCGCTACGAGGACGTTCGCGGCCTGGCGGCTGTCGGCCTCACCCGGGACCCGCTCTGCCTGACCGCCCCGGTGGTCCTCGACGGCATCGACCTCTTCGGCTACCCGAGTGCCGAGGTCCTGGACGCGCTCGGCTACGACCTCCCCCCGGCCGTCCGCCTCCGCGGCGACGGCCGGCACTTCACCACCGTCTGGCTCGACGCGGAACGCGTGTGGGGCAGGGACACCTGAGGGTCGGAGTGGGAAGTCGGGCCCGCCAGCTTCCCGCCCCACTGGTGGTGGCGCCGACGGGAGGGGCGAACGCCCGCGGTGGAACGGCGTGTTCGCACCGGGGGGGCGGAAGTCCGGTGCCCCGGAGGCCCGGTGGCTCGCCGCCCCGGCCCGCAGAAAGCGGCGTGCCCCGGCCGGTGGGCCGGGGCACGCCGTCATCGGGTGAAGCCGGGGTCAGCTCCCGGTGGAGTGACGGCGGCGGGAGACGGCGACCAGGGCCGCGCCCGCGGCGACGGCCGCGGCGGCGCCGCCGGCCTCCCAGCCGAGGTCGTCGCCCGCGCCGGTGGCGGCGAGGCGGCCGGAGGCCGTGGTGGTCGTCGTCCAGGTGGCCGCCGGGGCCGGCGCGTGGGCCGCGCCCGGGCTGGTGCTGTTGGTCGAGACGTCGGCGGCGGTCTGGACGGTCGTGCCGGTGCCGGTGCCGGTGCCGGTACCAGTACCAGCGGCCTGGGCGGCCTGGTCGGGCTGCGGGGCCGGCCGGGTGGGCTTGGCGGCGGCCGCGGCCGCGGCGTTGGCCTCGTCCTCGGCGCGGGCCGTGTACTGGCCCTCCTTGAGGAACTTGACGACGTCGGCGTAGGTGCCGTCGAGTGCGGCGCCGGCGGCCTTCTTCACGGCGGGGCCGCCGGCCTCCATGAGCTGGGAGACCTTCACCCGGTCGTCGCTCTCGCGCAGGGCCGGCAGCTCGACTTCGAGGAAGCGGCGGACGTCCTCGGGCGTGCCGCTCAGCGCCTTCTGTGCGGCGGCGTTGACCCGCGGGCCGGTCTCCTTGTTGGCGATGATGACGAGCACCGCGACCCGGTCGTCCTCGGCGCGGGCCTTGGGCAGGTCCTCGTCGAAGAGCTTGTGGAGGGCTTCGGCGGTGTTGATCCGCAGAGCCTTGTCGACGGCCTCCTTGACGGAGCGCCCGCCGGCGTCGGCGATCTGCACCGCCTTCAGCCTGAGGTCGGCCGTGCGGGCTTCCTCCAGGCCGGTCTCCAGGAACTGGCGCAGCTCGGCGGCGCCGCCCTTGAGGGCCTTCTCGGCGGCGGTGCGCACGGCGGGGCCGCTCTCCTTGTCGGCGAGGATGCGCTCCACCGCCGCCCGGTCGTCGTCCTCGGCGCGGGCCGTGTACTGGCCCTCCTTGAGGAACTTGACGACGTCGGCGTAGGTGCCGTCGAGTGCGGCGCCGGCGGCCTTCTTCACGGCGGGGCCGCCCGCGGCCATGATCTGGGAGAGCTTGACCCGGTCGTCGTCCTGGCGCTGCCTGTCCAGCTCGACCTCGAAGAAGTGCCGCAGGTCGGCGGCGCTGCCCTTGAGGGCCTTCTCGGCGGCCTCGCGGACGCCGCGCCCCGTCTCCTTGTCGGCGAGGATGCGCTGGATCTCCGCGCGGTCCCGGTCCTCCTGGGTGGAGTCGTGGTCCCCGGCGGGGTCGGACGCCGTGTCAGGACCGGAGAGCCCGGTGGGCTTCGGCTGGTCCGTGGCGGACGCCATCGAGGGGAACAGGACGGTGGGGGCCAGCACAGCCGCAGCGAGGACAGCGGACGCCCGGGGCAACTTCATCAAGCAGACCTGCTTCTCATGGGGAGATCACGGGGAGGGTTCGTGAACCCGGACAGCATAGATCTTTTTGACTGCTCGGCATATCAACTATTCGGCGGGGTTGGTTCGTTCGGGATGTTACGGACAACTGCCGACAAACGGCGCCGCGCCCGCCCGCCCCGTCGGGGGCAGGTGGGCGCGGCGCCGTCCGCGACCCGGCCGTCCGGGGCGGTCAGCCGATGGACCGGGGCAGACGCGTGGTCAGGTACAGGATGGTGAAGGAGCCCAGGAGCTGGATGCCGAGGCAGAGGGCCAGGGCGCGGTCCATGCCCAGCGTCGAGGAGAGCGCCAGGTAGAGACTGCCCAGGGTGGCGACGCCGAGGGCGAGGCTGGACTGCTGGCCGGTGGCGAGGACGCCGCTGCCCACGCCGGCGCGGTCGGCGGGGACCTTGGAGAGGACGACGCGGAACAGCGGGGTGCCGATCAGGCCCTGGCCGATGCCGGCGAGGGCGACGCCGGGGGCCATCCGCAGCGGCGAGAAGTGCTGCCAGTCGGCGAGGACGGTGAGCGCCAGGGTGATGAGGCCCAGAGCCTGCACCACGGCTCCGGCCGTGAGGACGCGGCTGCCGAAGCGGCCGATCAGACGGGGGCCGGAGAGCGAGGCGGCGAAGTAGCCGACGGCCATCGGGACGAGTGCCCAGCCGGCCGCGACCGGCCCGAGGTGGAGGCCCTGCTGGAGGGCGACGGCGATCACGAACATGAAGCCGCCGAAGCCGCCGAAGTAGGGGAGCGCGATGCCGAGGCCGCGCCGCATCTCCGGGATCCGCAGCAGGCTGGGCGGCACCAGCGGGGTGGCGCCGCGGCGCTCGGCGCGCACCTCGACCACGCCGAACGCGACCGCGAACACCGGGAAGAGCGCGAGCAGCAGCCAGGACCAGAGCGGCCAGCCGGCGGCGCGGCCCTCCATCAGCGGGACGAGCAGGGCGAGCAGGGCGGCGGTGAGCAGCAGCGTTCCGGGAACGTCCACGCGGGCGGCCTGCTCGGCCCGGCTCTCGGGGACGTAACGGACGGCCAGGACGAGGGCGAGCAGGGCGAACGGGACGTTCAGCAGGAAGACGGAGCGCCAGCCGCTGCCGAACAGGTCGGCGGCGACCAGCATCCCGCCGAGGACCTGCCCGATCACCACCGAGATCCCGCCGACCGCGCCGTAGACGGAGAGCGCGCGGCCCCGGCGTGCGCCGTGGGTGGCGGCGGTGATGGTGCCGAGCACCTGCGGGATGAGCAGGGCGGCCGAGGCGCCCTGGGCGGCGCGGGCGGCGACCAGGGTCCAGGCGCCGGGGGCGAGTCCGCAGGCGAGCGAGGTCAGGGCGAAGGCGGCGGCGCCGACGACGAACAGCCGGCGGCGGCCGAAGATGTCGCCGAGCCGCCCGCCGAGGACCAGCAGCACGGCGAAGGCGATGCCGTAGCCGGCGGCCACCAGCTCCAGGACGGCGGGGCCCGCGGCAAGGTCGTGGTCGATGGTGGGCAGGGCGACGTTGACGATGAAGAAGTCGAGCATCGGCAGGAAGGCGCCGAGCAGGACGGTGACCAGCCCGGCGGTGCCGAGGGCGGAGCCCGGGGCGGCCGTGGCGGAGGCCTGTCCGGAGGTCTCGGCGGAGGGCTTCGGGGAGGGGGCGGAGTCCGGTGCGGCGGAGGCGGCGGTGGCCGGTCCGGCGGGACGGGCGGGTGCGGCGACGGTGGTCTTGGCGACGGCGAGTTGTGGGGTCACGGGTCATACGATCCGCCGCCCGCCAACCTGGTACCAGAGTGTGGTTATCCAGGTATAAGAAGTACCTGGCAACAGGATGCGCGGTGGCGCATGCTGGGTGCATGAGCCTGTCCACCACGCCCGCCACGACCGCGCCGGTGAGAGCCGTCCCCGCCCCCGACGAGGCCCGCCGGCACGAGCTGGCGGCCTTCCTGCGCAGCCGCCGCGAGCGGATCGCGCCCGAGCAGGTGGGCCTGCCGATGACCGGCCGCCGCCGTACGCCGGGGCTGCGCCGCGAGGAGGTGGCGCAGCTCGCCGCGGTCGGGGTGACCTGGTACACGTGGCTGGAGCAGGGGCGGGACATCCAGGTGTCCGCCCAGGTGCTGGACGCGGTCGCCCGCGCGCTGCTGCTGGATCCGGCCGAACGGGGCCACCTGTTCGTGCTGGCCGGGACGGAGGACCCGGCGCCGGTACGCGAGTGCCTGACGGTGACTCCGGCGATCCGGCTGGTGCTGGAGCAGATGTCGCCGATGCCGGCCGCGGTGGTCAACACCCGGTACGACGTGCTGGCGCACAACCCCTCGTACACCCACCTCGTCGGGAACCTCGACGAACTGCCCTTCGAGGACCGGAACCTGATGTGGATGGCGTTCACGCCGTCGCGGTTCCGGGATGTGCTGGTGGACCACGAGAACGAGCGGGACGGGATGGTGGCCCGGTTCCGCTCGGGGATGGCCGACCACAGTGCCGAGCCGGCCTGGAAGGCTCTGCTCGCCCGGCTGCGCAAGGCCTCACCGGACTTCGAGGCGGCCTGGCAGCGGCACGACGTGATGCTCCCGGGCAACGGGCTGAAGCGGTTCATGGTGCCGGGCGTCGGGCTGCTGCACTGCGACTACACGAACTTCTGGCTGGGGCCGCGTCCGAGCGCCCGCCTGATCGCTTACACGCCCAGGGACGAGGAGACCCGTGAGCGGATGGAGCTGATGGCGGGTGGGCTCCGGGGCGGGGCGCAGGAACGGGCGCGGAGCGAGGCGTAACACCGGGTACCCGAGCGAGGCGTAACACCGGGAACCGGGGCGGGCTCCCGGCCCGACCGCGGTGGGTCAGGCGCGGGCCGCGCGGCGGCCGAGCGCGAGGCAGAGAGCGGCCAGCGGCAGTTCGATGCAGCCGGCCATCACCACGGCGGCGAGCAGCGGCAGGCCGGTGCCGGCGGTGCCGATGTCGGCCAGGGCGTCGCCGGTGAGCAGCAGCGCCACCGCACCGGCGGGCAGGACGGCGGCCGGGCTGCGGCGGCGCAGCAGCCCGTCCAGCGAGAGCAGGGAGGCGAGTTCGAGCAGGTCGAGGACGACCCACGGGGTCTCGTGGCCGACGGCGAGCACCGCCAGCCAGGGCAGCAGGGCGAGTGCCGCGAAGGCGGGCACCCGCTCGGCCCACGCCGGCAGCGGCGCGGTGGCCGGAGCCGTGGCGCCGCGAGCCGTGGCGCCGCGAACCGCGGCGCCCAGGACGGCCGTGCTCATCGCGCACCGCCGGTCACGCCACCGCGCCGACGGCCCGGGACCCGCGCCAGTGACTGCCGCTCGCAGCCGCCCGCGTGCTCCACCAGCACCCCGTCGAACCGCCCGTGCGCCCAGGCGAGCCAGAACTCCCCGGCCACCGTGACCACTTCGGGGCTCCCGGTGACCCGGCCGGCCCGCCCGAGCCACCCGCCGGTGAACCGCACGGCGGGCGCCGCGCCGTCCTGCGCCAGCCGCCCCCAGGCCAGCCCGTACCGCCCGCGGGAGCCGGGGACGGCGCAGCGCCGGGCACCGCGCAGCAGGTGCGGGGTCAGCCGGGCCGCGACCAGGACGTCCAGCAGCTCGCCGTGCTCGTACACCTCCAGCGCCGCGCGCCCCCGCGTCGCCCGGGCACTGCGCACCGCCCACGGACCGCGCGGACCGGCGGGCCCGGCCGGGTCGGCCGGTCCGACGGGCAGCGGGCCTTCGGCGTCGGCCGTCCCGGCGCCCGGGGCGGGCCGCCCGTGGGGCGGAGTGGCGGAGTGCGGTGCAGGGCTCGTCATGTCCTCAAGACTTCCGCGCACCACCCCCCGGCGTCGGTAGTGTCCCGCTCCGAATCGGGGGTGTAGCCAGGTACACCCCCGTCCTCCATCCCCCTTCATGGCGTCAGTCGATCTTCGGGGCCTACGCTGTCGGGCATGCCCTCCACCCCGCTGCGCCGAGCGCTCGCCAGGAGCGCCGAGCGCCCGCCGTGGTCGGCCGCCGCCTGGCGCGACGTCCGTTTCATAGCCGCCGGCATCCCGTTGGCCATGCCGATCTGGCTGGCCTGCCTGACCCCCAAGGCCTTCCTGCCGGTCACCTTCCTGACCCTGCTCTGCCTGCGGCTGCTGACGTCGGCTCAGCGCGGTCGGCTGCGCGCCCTGCGCGGCGTCGAGGTGCCGGCGCTGCTGCGGTCCGCGGACCTCCCGGCGGGCCTGCTGACCCGGCTGCGCACGGGGGTGAGCTGGCGTCAGGCCGGCTACCACCTGCTGGTCGGCCCGGTGCTGGCGCTCGGCTCGCTCTGCCTGCTGTACGCGTGGGGCGCCGGCCTGCTGCTGACCACCGTCCTCGGCTGGGCGTGGCTGATGCCGTCGTCCAGCCCGGTGCGGGTGCACCCGCTCCAGCTGGACGTCCCGGTGACCCTGTGCGGCGCCGTCCTGCTCGCGCTGCTGCCCTGGGCCGGCGCCCTGCTGGCCCGGCTGGAGGAGACGGCCGCCCGGCGGATGCTGGGCCCGGGCCGGGCGGAGACGCTGGAGCGCCGGGTCGAGGAGATCGCCGAGAGCCGGGCCGGCCTGGTCGACGCCGTCGACGCCGAGCGCCGCCGGATCGAGCGCGACCTGCACGACGGCGCCCAGCAGAGGCTCACCTCGCTGGCGATGAACCTGGGCCTGGCCCGGCGCGCCCTCAAGGACGTCCCGCCCGAGGTCATGCAGGTCATCGTGGACGCGCACGAGGAGGCCCAGGCCGCCATCGACGAACTGCGCGACCTGGTCCGCGGCCTGCACCCGGCCGTCCTGGAGGACCGCGGCCTGGACGCGGCGCTGTCCGGCATCGCCGCGCGCGCCCCGCTGCCGGTGCGGCTCGACGTCGACCTCACCGAGAGGATCGCGCCGACCGTCGAGGCGGTCGCCTACTTCACCGTCTCCGAGGCGCTGACCAACGTCGCCAAGCACGCCCGCGCCTCGCGGGTCCAGCTCTCGGTGCGGACGGCCGGTGGCCGGCTGCTCCTGGTCGTCAGCGACGACGGCGTCGGCGGCGCGGACGCCTCGCGCGGCACCGGGCTGACCGGCCTGCGCAAGCGGGCCGCCTCGGTCGACGGCACGCTGTCCGTTCTCAGCCCCCTCGGGGGTCCCACCACCATCACCGTGGAGTTGCCGTGCGCGCTGTGATCGCCGAGGACTCGGTCCTGCTCAGGGTCGGCCTGGTCAAGGTCCTGGAGGCGGTGGGCTTCGAGGTGGCCGCCGCCGTCGGGGACGCCGAGGAGCTGCTCGCCGCGGTGGAGGAGCACCGGCCGGGGGTGGTGGTGGCGGACGTGCGGATGCCTCCCGGCTTCACCGACGAGGGTGTCCGGGCGGCGCTGATGATCCGCCGGCAGTGGCCGGAGGTGGCGGTGCTGCTGCTCTCCCAGTACGTCGAGGAGCGGTACGCGGCCGACCTGCTGGCCACCAACACCAGCGGGGTGGGCTACCTGCTCAAGCAGCGGGTGGCCAACGTGGACGACTTCGTCGACGCCCTCCAGCGGGTCGCCGACGGCGGTACCGCGCTGGACCCGGAGGTGGTCGCCCAGCTGCTGGTCCGCCGCCACCGGGATCCGCTGGAGAAGCTGACCCCGCGCGAGCGGGACGTGCTCGGCCTGATGGCGGAGGGCCGCTCCAACGCCGCGATCGCCGCCGCCCTGGTGGTCAGCGACAGCGCGGTGGCCAAGCACATCAACTCGATCTTCACCAAGCTCGACCTGCCGCCGGCCGACGCCAGCCACCGCCGGGTGCTGGCGGTGCTGCGCTTCCTGGAGGTCGGGTAGCGGTGGGGTGGGGACGGGGGACGGTCGGCGGGCACCGGGCCTGGCGGATCACCGGGACACTGGCGATGGCGCTGACCATGGCGTTCGGCGCCGTGCAGACCTGGGGGCTGGTGGTGCAGCAGGAACGGACGTACTACCGGACGTATCCGGTCGCCGCGACCAGGGTGCACCTGGACACCGGTACCGCGGCGGTGCGCATCAGGCCGGGGGAGCCCGGCCGGGTCGTGGTGACCCAGTGGCTGGACTGGACGGTGCGCCGGCCGCGGGTCGAGACCCTCGTCGTGGGCGACGTGGTCACCGTCCGGATGCGCTGCAACCAGGTGCTGCCGGTGGTGGACGTCGGCTGCGGCGCGCTGATCGAGCTGGACGTGCCGGCCGGCGTCTCGGTGGACGGCGGCGCGACCTCCGGCAGCGTCGACGTCGCGGGCCTGAGCGGGGACGTCCGGCTCGACGCCTCCTCGGGGGCGATCGAGCTGTCCGGGCTCTCCGGCCAGGTGTACGCGCGGACCACGTCCGGGATGGTGAAGGGCACCGGCCTCGGCTCCGGCCGGGTCGACGTGAACGCCACCTCCGGTGCGGTCGAGCTGGGCTTCGCTCGCCCGCCGCACGTGGTGTCGGTCGGTGCGACCTCGGGATCGGTGTCGGTGACCCTGCCGCACGGCTCGGGCTACAACTTCGCCGTCGACCACGGCTCGGGCGACGTCCACGTCGACACCGGGCTGTCCGACCCCGCGAGCCCGGACACCGTCCAGATCTCCACCACCTCGGGCGCGGTGAACGTGGTCCCGGCCCAGGGCTGACCCGGGGCCGGGCGGCGACCGGGCCGCGGCCCGGAGCGGGGCCGGGCCGGGCCGGCGAGCGGCTCCTGACCGGCGGGGGACGGCCGGACCGGACGGCTGAAGGGCCGATCCGCGGGTGGGGGACAATGAAGAGTCCCGAGCCCCCGTCCCCGAGGTCAGCCGCGCATGACAGTCACGCCCGCACCCACCGCGACCACCGACGAGTTCGCGCCGCTGACCATCGGCCCGATGAAGGTGTGGCCGCCCGTCGTGCTGGCACCGATGGCCGGCATCACCAACGCGCCGTTCCGCACCCTCTGCCGCGAGCAGAGCGGCGGCAAGGGCCTGTACGTCTCGGAGATGATCACCACCCGGGCCCTGGTCGAGCGCAACGCCAAGACGATGCAGCTGATCAGGTTCGACGCGAGCGAGAAGCCGCGCTCGATCCAGCTGTACGGGGTGGACCCGGTCACCGTCGGCAAGGCGGCCCGGATGATCGCCGACGAGGACCTGGCCGACCACATCGACCTGAACTTCGGCTGCCCCGTCCCCAAGGTGACCCGCAAGGGCGGCGGCTCGGCGCTGCCGTACAAGCGGAACCTGCTGCGCGAGATCCTCCGCGAGGCGGTCGCCAACGCCGGGGACCTCCCGGTGACCATGAAGATGCGCAAGGGCATCGACGACGACCACCTCACCTACCTGGACGCCGGCCGGATCGGCGCCGAGGAGGGCGTGTCCGCGATCGCCCTGCACGGCCGCACCGCGGCCCAGCACTACGGGGGCACCGCGGACTGGTCGGCGATCGCCCGGCTGCGCGAGTCCGTCCCGGCGCACATCCCGGTGCTCGGCAACGGGGACATCTGGTCGGCGGACGACGCGGTGCGGATGATGCGCGAGACCGGGTGCGACGGCGTGGTGGTCGGCCGCGGCTGCCTGGGGCGGCCGTGGCTGTTCAAGGACCTGGTCGCGATCTTCGAGGGCGAGGTGGACTACGCCCGCCCGAGCTTCGCCGACGTGGCGCGGGCCATGGTGCGCCACGCGCAGCTGCTCGGCGAGTGGATCGGCGACGAGGCCCGCGGCGTGATCGACTTCCGCAAGCACGTGGCCTGGTACACCAAGGGCTTCTCGGTCGGCTCCGAGCTGCGGGTGAGGCTGGCCAACTCCTCCTCGCTGGCCGGGTTGGCCGAAACCCTCGCCCAGGTGGAGCAGTCCCAGCTCTGGCCGGCCGGTGCGGACGGCCCGCGCGGGCGCACCAGCGGCAACAACCGGGTGGTTCTGCCGGAAGGCTGGTTGGACGATCCGTACGACTGCGCCCTGCCCAGTGCAGACGCCGAATCGGACACCTCCGGCGGATGATCTGTCCGTAGTGGCAAAAACACCCCTGGATCGGTGATTGCCACCGCGTCCCAGCCCTCTTGTCCTATCTGGCCAAGAGGGCTCCTTTTTGGTGCACTGATGTCACGGAACGAGCGCATCCGTGGACGCAGTGCGACGATCGACGGAGGAGGACTACGTCCGGCGGGCGAGATGCGCTCGTGACGCTTGCCACATACGGTGGCGACTGACGGTCACTCAGGGGACGAAATGGCCACATCGGCGGTGAATCGCTTCCCGAAGGGGGTGGCGCGGGATCGGCCGGTCCGGGTGCAGGAAATCAAGCCGGGGCGGCACGGTGGACGGCCGACCGCTACTTTCCGTCCCGATCGTGTGATCTTCCGGTTTCCTTGTGTTCAAGACTTGAAGGCAAGCTAGCGTCATCCGGACGATTTCACCAACAGAGGTGAACGCCTTTATGTGCATTCGATCTGCTGGGTTACCACCGAGTACTGGCCTCGTACGGCCTATTGGCGGCGCAGAAGTGCCTTCGAAATGGGTATGTTCTCCGGCGTCAGGGCAACCGTGTGCGAGGAGACCGACCCGTGCCGTCCCAGCAGAAGTTTGTTTACTCCTTCACCGAAGGAAACAAGGACCTCAAGGATCTTCTTGGTGGCAAGGGCGCGAACCTGGCCGAGATGACCAACCTGGGCCTCCCGGTCCCTCCGGGGTTCACCATCACCACCGAGGCCTGCAAGGTCTTCCTGGAGACCGGCACCGAGCCGGCCTCGCTCCACGAGGAGATCAGCGCCCACCTGGACGCCCTTGAGCAGGAGATGGGCAAGAAGCTCGGCCAGGCCGACAACCCGCTCCTGGTCTCGGTCCGCTCCGGTGCCAAGTTCTCCATGCCCGGCATGATGGACACCGTCCTGAACATCGGCCTCTCCGACGCCTCGGTGACCGGTCTGGTCGCCCAGTCCGGCAACGAGCGCTTCGCCTGGGACTCCTACCGCCGCCTGGTCCAGATGTTCGGCAAGACCGTGCTGGGCGTCGACGGCGAGCTGTTCGAGGAGGCCCTGGACGAGGCCAAGCACGCCAAGGGCACCGTCAACGACCTGGACCTGGACGCTTCCGACCTCCGGGAACTGGTCGAGGTGTTCAAGGGCATCGTCGAGCGCGAGACCGGCCGGGCCTTCCCCCAGGACCCGCGCGAGCAGATGGACCTCGCGGTCCACGCCGTCTTCCACTCCTGGAACGGCGACCGCGCGCGGCTCTACCGCCGCCAGGAGCGCATCCCGAACGACCTGGGCACGGCGGTCAACGTCTGCTCCATGGTGTTCGGCAACCTCGGCGAGGACTCCGGCACCGGTGTCGCCTTCACCCGCGACCCCTCCACGGGCGCCGTCGGCGTCTACGGCGACTACCTCTCCAACGCCCAGGGCGAGGACGTCGTCGCCGGCATCCGCAACACGCTGCCGCTGTCCGAGCTGGAGAAGCTCGACAAGTCGTCGTACGACGAGCTGATGGCGATCATGCAGAAGCTCGAGAACCACTACCGCGACCTCTGCGACATCGAGTTCACGATCGAGCGCGGCAAGCTCTGGATGCTCCAGACCCGCGTGGGCAAGCGCACTGCGGCCGCGGCCTTCCGGATCGCCGTCCAGCTGGTCGACCAGGGCCTGATCGACCTGGACGAGGCCCTGATGCGGGTCACCGGCGGCCAGCTCTCCCAGCTGATGTTCCCGCGCTTCGCCCCCGACTCCGCCTCGAAGCAGATCGCCTGGGGCCTCGCCGCCTCGCCCGGCGCCGCGATCGGCAAGATCGTCTTCGACTCCTACACCGCGGTGAAGTGGTCCCGCTCCGGCGAGAAGGTCATCCTGGTCCGCCGCGAGACCAACCCGGACGACCTGGACGGCATGATCGCCGCCGAGGGCATCCTCACCTCGCGCGGTGGCAAGACCTCGCACGCCGCCGTCGTCGCCCGCGGCATGGGCAAGACCTGTGTCTGCGGCGCCGAGGAGCTCGAGGTCGACACCAAGCGCCGCCGGATGACCACCTCCGACGGCCTGGTGCTGGAGGAGGGCGACATCGTCTCCATCGACGGTGCCACCGGCAAGGTCTACCTCGGTGAGGTACCCGTGCTGCCGTCCCCCGTGGTCGAGTACTTCGAGGGCACCCTGCACGCCGGCGCCGACGTCCAGGGCGGCCTCGTCCAGGCCGTGCACCGGCTGATGTCGCACGCCGACGGCCGCCGCCGGCTCGCGGTGCGGGCCAACGCCGACAACGCTGAGGACGGCGGGCGCGCCCGCCGCTACGGCGCCCAGGGCATCGGCCTCTGCCGCACCGAGCACATGTTCCTCGGCGAGGAGCGCCGCAAGGAGGTCGAGCACCTGATCCTGGCGGACAACGACAAGGACCGCGAGCTCGCGCTCTCCACCCTGCTGCCGATGCAGAAGGGCGACTTCCTGGAGCTCTTCCAGGCGATGGACGGGCTGCCCGTCACCGTCCGCCTGCTCGACCCGCCGCTGCACGAGTTCCTGCCCGACATCACCGAGCTGTCGGTGCGCGTCGCCCTCGCCGAGGCCCGCAGGGACCCGAACGAGAACGACCTGCGCCTGCTCCAGGCGGTGCACAAGCTGCACGAGCAGAACCCGATGCTCGGCCTGCGCGGCGTCCGCCTCGGCCTGGTCATCCCCGGCCTGTTCGGCATGCAGGTCCGTGCCATCGCCGAGGCCGCCGCCGAGCGCAAGCTGGCCGGCGGGGACCCGCGCCCCGAGGTGATGATCCCGCTGGTCGGCACCGTCCAGGAGCTGGAGCTGGTCCGCGACGAGTGCGAGCGCGTGCTCGCCGAGGTCTCCCGGTCCACCGGCGTCCAGCTGGACATCAAGCTCGGCACCATGATCGAGCTGCCGCGCGCCGCCGTGACGGCCGGCCAGATCGCCGAGGCCGCCGAGTTCTTCTCCTTCGGCACCAACGACCTCACCCAGACCGTGTGGGGCTTCTCCCGGGACGACGTGGAGGCCTCCTTCTTCACGGCCTACCTGGAGAAGGGCATCTTCGGGGTCTCCCCGTTCGAGACCATCGACCGCGACGGCGTCGGCTCGCTCGTCAAGCACGCCGTCGAGGCCGGCCGGGCCACCCGCCCCGACCTCAAGCTCGGCGTCTGCGGCGAGCACGGCGGCGACCCGGAGTCGGTCCACTTCTTCCACGAGGTGGGGCTGGACTACGTCTCCTGCTCCCCCTTCCGGATCCCGGTGGCGCGCCTTGAGGCCGGCCGCGCCGCCATCGAGACCGCGGGCAGCGACTCGCGCTGAGGCGGGTAGGCGCCCTCCTCACCAGGCATCGGTGAGGAGGGCCCGTCCGACCACGGCGCGAACCCTTCGCTGACCGCATCCCTCCCACCAGGGAGGGCGTACACCGGAGCTCGGCGCAGGAGAACCGGCGTACGTAACGCGGCCGGGGGGGGGGCGGGCCAACCCGGGCCCGCCCCCCCCCCCCCCCGCCCACCGGCGCGGGCGGGGGGGGGGGGGGAGATTAAAAAAAAAACAAAAAAC
>NZ_JBHJUK010000143.1:0-21775 GCF_042266225.1 Kitasatospora sp. NPDC056181 | reverse complement strand
TCGCCGTTCGGCGGGGTGGCGGGCGGGGTGGCCGGCGGGGTGGGATCGGCCTTGACGGGGTCCGGGATGTTGACGGTGGGCAGCGTCTCCAGGGGGGCGCCGCGCAGGGCCTGGTTCATCGCCATCTGCCAGATCGGTCCCGGGCCGGTGGCGCCGAAGACGCCGTCGCTGCCGTAGTAGGTGTCGCCGATCTTGATGTTCTTCATCTTCACACCGCCGGCCGGGCCGCCGAGCCAGACGGAGGTGGCGAGCTGCGGGGTGTAGCCGCTGAACCAGGCGGCCTTCTTCTCGTCGGTGGTACCGGTCTTACCGGCGATCTGCCGGCCGCCCTCCAGACCGAGGGAGGCACCGGTGCCCTTCTCGGTCACGTTGAGCAGGACGGCGTTGAGGTTGTCCGCGGTGCTCTCGGAGTAGGCCTGGTTGCAGGTCGACTGCGGGACCTTGACGTCCTTGCCGTCCACCGTGGTGATCTTGTTGATGGCGATCGGGGTGCAGTACTTGCCGCGGGCGGCGAAGGTCGCGTAGACGTTCGCCATGGTCAGCGGGGAGAGCTCCAGGGTGCCGAGGACCATCGAGGGCACCTCGACGAACGGGTCGCCCTTGGCGGTCTGGCTGATGCCGAGCTTGTTGGCCATCTGCTTCATGGCGCAGAGGCCGACCTGCGCCTCCATCTGCACGAAGTAGGTGTTGACCGAGCGGGCCATGGCCTCCTTCAGCTCGTAGGGGCCGACCTCGCTCTCCGACTCGTTGCCGACGCTGCGGTCCTTGCCCTTGGCGGTGTTCTTCCAGGTGCCCGAGCACATGGACATCGTGGGGTAGTCGATCCGGTTCTGGGACGGGAACGCCTGGGTGGCGGACATCCCCGACTCCAGCGCGGCCGCGGCCAGCACCGGCTTGAACGTCGAACCGGTCTGGAAGCCGTTGCCGCCGCCCATCGACGCGTCGACGTTGAGGTTGACGACGGTCTGGTTCTTGTTCTGGTCCAGGCCGTACGGGCGGGTCTGGGCCATCGCGAGGATCTTGCCGCTGCCGGGCTCCATCATGGTGGCGGCGGCCGACACCGGGTCGGTCACCTTCACCTTGGTGGTCACGGCGTTCTGCGCGGCGGCCTGCTTGTCCGGGTCGAGGGTGGTGTAGATGTTCAGGCCGCCCTGGTCCCAGAACTTCTTCCGCTCGGCGGTGGTCTTGCCGAAGACCGGGTCCTGCTTGACCACGTGGCGCACGTAGTCGCAGAAGAAGCCCATGCCCGCGTTGGCGGTGATGCAGCCGTTCTGCGGGTCCTTGTACTTCAGGCCCAGCGGGGCGGCCTTGGCCTCCTTGGCCTGGTCCGCGGTGATGTGCTTGTTCTCGACCATCTTGTCGATGACGACGTTGCGGCGCTTGACCGTGTTCTCGGGGTAGCGCACCGGGTCGAACGACGAGGGGTTCTGCACCATGCCGGCCAGGGTGGCGGCCTCGGCGACGGTGAGGTCCTTGTTGCTCTTGCTGAAGTACCGCTGGGAGGCGGCCTCGACCCCGTAGGCCTGGTGGCCGTAGAAGGTGATGTTCAGGTAGTTGGTGAGGATCTGGTCCTTCGTCAGGTCCTCCTCCAGCTTGATCGCGACCTTCAGCTCCTGGATCTTGCGGCCCAGGGTCTTGCGCTGGGCCTCCAGGACGGCGGCCTGGTCGTCGCCGGCCTTCTCCACGTTGACGTTCTTCACGTACTGCTGGGTCAGCGTCGAAGCGCCCTGGGAGGCGGTGCCGCTCTCCGCGTTCTTGCCGACCGCGCGGAGCACGCCCTTGAGGTCGACGGCGCCGTGCTCGTAGAAGCGGGCGTCCTCGATGTCGACCTGTGCCTGCCGCATGAACGGCGACATCTGGTCGGCGGCCAGGACGGTGCGGTCGCGCTCGTAGACCTTGGCGATCAGGCCGCCCTTGGCGTCGAAGATCTGGGTGGCCTGGGTCAGCGGCGGGGTCTTGAAGTCGTCCGGGATGTCCTCGAAGCTCTCCGCCGTGTTCTTGGCGGTCAGCCCGAGCGCGCCGACGGCGGGCAGGGCCATGCCGGCCAGCAGGACTCCGGAGAGCACGCTGACACCCAGGAACTTCACTCCGTGTCCCGCGAAGTCGAGCGGTGACCCGCGGCGCTGGCCGCGCGGAGCTCCGGTGTTGCCTGGGGGCTGGGGTGCCTGGGGGCGCTTCGGTGCCATGGGGAGAACCCTACGTCGCCGATTCCCCTCCATCGGGGCAGGTGTTCGCCTAGGCTTGTCACAAGCTTGCGACAGCTTCGGTGCGTCAGCATCACTCACTCTTGTGAGTGATGAGGTTTGCCCGAATTGCCCCTCTCTGGAGTGTTTTTGAGGCACCTGTCGCCAGCTGTGCCCCTGCTTTTGGTGGCACTCCGTGATCGCTCGCGTGGCGAGAGTGGTCCTCGTTTTCTTGGCAAGGCTTGCGACCTGCAGTCACTCCAACGAGTGAGCTGACCGATACCCATAGTCCAATCGGGTCATTCGAGATTGAGCCCGAAGGGGCTGTTGCAAGCTGTCGTTCTTCCGTAACGTCCTCAACTGGCAACGGTGAATATGCCGTTGCCGCCGTGGGGGAGCCTCGATTCGGGAGAGGACGGCGCCGGCATGGGCTGGGTAGACGACTGGAGTGCGCAGGCCGCCTGCCGCACTAGTGATCCGGACGAACTTTTCGTCCAGGGGGCGGCGCAGAACCGCGCCAAGGCGGTGTGCAGCGGGTGCCCCGTCCGCACGGAGTGCCTGGCGGATGCGCTGGACAACCGGGTGGAGTTCGGGGTCTGGGGTGGAATGACGGAGCGCGAGCGCCGGGCGCTGCTGCGCCGCCGGCCGACGGTGATGTCGTGGCGGCGGCTGCTGGAGACGGCCCGCACCGAGTACGAGGAGTCCCTCGCCACCGGAGTGATACTGACGGACTACGCCCAGGCGGGCTGAACACCCCGTCACCGCACACCGCGGTCCATCACCGCGGACGTGCGCCGCGGATCCACCAGCGTGGATGTGCGCCACGGGTCCGTCACCACGGACATGTGCCGCGGATCCACCGCCACGGACGTGCGCCGCGGGTCCGTCACCGGACCGCGGACCTACACGGCACCGCTCAGGCGGTCGCCGATGGCCCGCAGCCCGTCCAGGTCGTGGACGTCTCCGGGCAGCGCGGCGACCTCGACGATCGGCACGTCCGGGTAGACCGAGACGAAGCGGTCGCGGGTGCGGCGCTCCCGCACCATGATCTGCATCCGCTCCGCGTGCAGCCGCAGCAGTCCGGCCGCGAGCAGCTCGGCCTCCGGGGAGGCGTTCTCCGCGCCGTTCTCCTCCAGTGCCTCGGCCGCCGCCAGCGCGCGCTCCGAGGTGAGCTGGGGGGCGCCCGTCCGGTGCACCCGGTTGAGCACCAGTCCGGCCAGCGGCATCCGGTCGGCGGCCAGGCGGTCGACGAAGTAGGCCGCCTCGCGCAGTGCGTCCCGTTCGGGCGCGGCCACCACCAGGAACGCCGTGCCCGGTGCCTTGAGCAGCTGGTACGTCCGGTCGGCGCGCTCGCGGAAACCGCCGAACATCGAGTCCATCGCGCTGACGAAGGTCTGCACGTCCGTCAGCAGCTGGGCGCCGAAGATCTTGCCCAGGGTGCCGGTGAGCAGGCCCATCCCCGCGTTCAGGAACTTCATCGCGCTGCGTCCGCCGACCTTGGCCGGCGCGGTCAGGATGCGGATCACCTTGCCGTCCAGGAAGGACCCGAGCCGGTTCGGCGCGTCCAGGAAGTCCAGCGCGGACCGGGACGGCGGGGTGTCGACGACGATGAGGTCCCACTCCTCGGCCGCGCGGAGCTGGCCGAGCTTCTCCATCGCCATGTACTCCTGGGTGCCCGCGAAGCCGGCCGAGAGCGACTGGTAGAACGGGTTCTCCATGATCGCCCGGGCCCGTTCGGGCTCGGCGTGGGCCAGCACGACCTCGTCGAAGGTCCGCTTCATGTCAAGCATCATGGCCTGGAGCTCGCCGTCGCCGTTGACGCCCTTGACCACCCGCGGGGTGTTGTCCAGCTCGGTCAGGCCCATCGACTGGGCGAGCCGGCGGGCCGGGTCGATGGTGAGGACCACGACCTTGCGGCCGCGCTCGGCGGCCCGCAGCCCGAGGGCCGCGGCGGTGGTGGTCTTGCCGACGCCGCCCGAGCCGCAGCAGACGATGATCCTGGTCTTCGGGTCGTCGATCAGCTCGTCCACGCCGAGCCCGTGCCCGCTGCCGCGCACCCCGTTGTCGCCGTTGCCCACGCCGCCCCCGCTCACGCCGCCCCCTGACGCTTCAGCTCGCCCGCCAGCCGGTAGAGCCCGCCGAGGTCCACGCCCTCGCCCAGCAGCGGAAGTTCGTAGGTGGGGAGCTTCAGCTGCTGGAGGTCGGCGCGCTGTTCGCGCTCCAGCTCCACCCGCTCGGCGTGCTCCCGGGCCTGTTCGAGAAGCGGGTCGAGCAGTGGTTCCACCGCCGCCCGGACCGTGTCCGGCCTGCGCGAACGCCCGCCGAGGCCCGCCTCGCCGAGGGCCAGCGCGACCTCCTCGCGGTGGTCCCCGTCGACGGCGGCCACGGCGGCCGCGTCCAGGACCGGAGGCCGGACCATGTTCACCAGCACCCCGCCCACCGGGAGGGCGGCCTCGCGCAGCTCGGCGAAGCCGTCGACGGTCTCCTGCACCGGCATCTCCTCCAGCAGGGTGACCAGGTGCACCGCGGTCTCCGGCGACCTCAGCACCCGCATCACGGCCTGCGCCTGGGTGTGGATCGGCCCGATCCGGGCCAGCCCGGCCACCTCGGAGTTCACGTTCAGGAAGCGGGTGAGCCGGCCGGTCGGCGGCGCGTCCATCACCACCGCGTCGTACGTGCGCCGCCCGTCCGGGCCCTTGCGCCGGGCCGCCTCGCAGGCCTTGCCGGTGAGCAGGACGTCCCGGACGCCGGGCGCGACGGTGGTGGCGAAGTCGACGAAGCCGACCTTCTGCAGTGCCTTGCCGGCCCGGCCGAGCTTGTAGAACATGTCGAGGTACTCGAGCAGCGCCTGCTCGGTGTCGATGGCCAGGGCGAAGACCTCGCCGCCGGCGGCCTCGTCCTCCGCGGGCAGCCCCAGCTGGGCGCGCGAGACCGACGCGATCCGCCGCTCCTCGTACGGCAGCGCGGCGATCCCGAACAGCTCGGCGATGCCCTGGCGGCCCTCCACCTCGATCAGCAGGGTCCGCTTGCCCTCGGCGGCGAGGGCCAGTGCCAGCGCTGCCGCGAGGGTGGTCTTCCCGGTGCCGCCCTTTCCGCTGACCACGTGCAGCCGGACGCCCTCCCAGTCGGGATCGCGCCGGGCCGCCTGGCCGGGGGTGCGTGCCACGCTCCGTCTCCGTCCGTCTCCGAGGGCCGAGGGCCGAGCGCCGCCGCGGGCCGGCGCCACTCGGGCGCCATCCCGCAGGTGCCCTCCCGCGAGAGTAACCAGGGACCGCGCCGGATGCCGGGAGCATCAGGGGGGCCAGGCCTGAATCATGCCCGGTTTGTGGGCCACCTCACACGCGCGTCCGCGGGCCGCACGGCTCGCGGGGGCCGCTCGTCTAGAGTCTGGCCATGACCAAGTGGGAATACATGACGGCGCCGCTGCTCGTGCACGCGACCAAGCAGATTCTGGACAACTTCGGCGAGGACGGCTGGGAGCTCGTCCAGGTCGTGCCCGGCCCGAACCCGGAGCAGCTGGTGGCCTACTTCAAGCGGGAGAAGAACGCATGAGCAAGGTCGAGGAGAAGCTCGCCGAGCTGGGCCTGACCCTGCCGCCGGTGGCCGCACCGGTCGCCGCCTACGTGCCGGCCCTGCGCTCGGGCGAGTTCGTCTTCACCTCCGGCCAGCTGCCGATGGTGGGCGGCAAGCTGCCGAGCACCGGCAAGGTCGGCGCCGAGGTCACCCCGGAGGAGGCCAAGCAGCTCGCGCAGACCTGCGCGCTGAACGCGCTGGCCGCCATCAAGTCGGTGATCGGCGACCTGGACCAGATCGAGCGCGTCGTGAAGGTGGTCGGGTTCGTCGCCTCCGCCGCCGACTTCACCGGGCAGCCGGGCGTCATCAACGGCGCCAGCGAGCTGCTCGGCCAGGTGCTGGGCGAGGCCGGCGTGCACGCCCGCAGCGCGGTCGGCGTCGCGGTGCTGCCGCTGGACGCGCCGGTCGAGATCGAGCTCCAGGTCCGGGTCAAGGCCGGGGCCTGACCACCGGGCACCGTCCGGACAGATCACGAGGCGGGGTTGGGCCTGTCCAACCCCGCCTCCGTGCGCTTAGCATCCGGGCATGGACCATCGAGCAACGACGCTCCCGATGCCGCCGGGCTGGCCTGCCCGGATCCGGGCGGTCGAATCCGGCGAGCTGACCCCGCCGGTTCCCCGGCCCGCCGCCACCGTGGTGCTGCTGCGGGACGCGGCCGCCGGGCCGGAGGCCTACCTGCTGCGACGGCGGACCTCGATGGCCTTCGCCGCCGGCATGTACGCCTACCCGGGCGGCGGGGTGGACCCGCGCGACGCCGAGGCCGAGATCGGCTGGGCCGGCCCGGGCCCACAGGAGTGGGCCGAGCGGCTCGGCGTGGACGCCCGGACCGCGCAGGCGGTGGTCTGCGCGGCCGTCCGCGAGACCTTCGAGGAGGCCGGCGTGCTGCTGGCCGGCCCGGACGCCGCCAGTACGGCCGAGCCCCGGGACTGGAGCGCCGAGCGCGCCGCCCTGGAGGCCCACGAACTCTCCTTCGCCGACTTCCTCCGCAAGCACGACCTGCTGCTCCGCAGTGACCTGCTGGCCTGCTGGGCCCGCTGGGTCACCCCCGAGTTCGAGGAGCGCCGGTACGACACCTGGTTCTTCGTCGCGGCCCTGCCGCCGGGCCAGCGCGCCGCGCTGGAGGTCGGCGAGGCCGACCGGGTCGCCTGGCTGCCCCCGGCCGAGGCGGTCCGCGGCCACGAGGAGGGCCGGTTCGGCATGCTGCCGCCCACCGTCACGGTGCTGCGCGAGCTGCTGCCGGTGAGCGGCGCCGCCGAGGCCCTCGACGCGGCCGCGGGCCGGTCGCTGGACCCGGTCCTCGGCCGGGCCGAGGTCCGGGGCGACCGGATGACGGTCCGCTGGCCGGGGTACGAGGAACTCACCATCGACGGGGACTTTCCCGCCGACGGCTGATTTCCGTGGACCGCTGATGTCCGTAGGACCGCTGGTACCCGCAGACCACCGGTGTCCCCGGACCGCAGACGCCGGCGGACCGCCGACGTCCCGGGAGCACCGAAACCCACAGACCACCGAAACCCACAGACCACCGGAGTTCCGGAAACCTACCGAGGAAGGACCGACGCCCGATGACCCACAACGACGTGGCTCGCCGGACGGCGCGCTCGATGCCCGCCCGCAGCCTGACCACCCGCACCCTCCCCGGTGACGGCGACTCCGTCCCCTTCCCGGAGGTGGTGCAGCGCGCCCTCGTCCGGGCCGTTCCGTCGCGTCTGTTGCACCGGGTCAGCGAGGGCGGCCGGTGAGCGGACTCCTCCCGGGTGACCCCGCCGCCGCCATCGGCGGCGAGGCCACCCCCCGGGCACTCTGCGTGCTGGCGCCGAACCCGTCCCCGATGACGCTGGACGGCACCAACACCTGGCTGCTCTCCGAGCCCGGCTCCGACCTCGCGGTGGTCGTCGACCCGGGCCCGCTCCACGAGGGTCACCTGCGCCGGGTGATCGAGACCGCCGAGCAGCAGGGCAAGCGCATCGCGCTCACCCTGCTCACCCACGGCCACGCCGACCACTCCGAGGGCGCCGCCCGGTTCGCCGAGCTCACCGGGACGGAGGTCCGTGCCCTGGACCCGGCGTACCGGCTCGGCTCCGAGGGGCTGACCAACGGGCAGCGGCTGGACGTCGGCGGCCTCGACCTGCGGGTGGTCGCCACCCCCGGGCACACCTCGGACTCGCTGACCTTCCACCTGCCGGCCGACGGCGCGATCCTGACCGGTGACACCGTCCTGGGACGCGGCACCACGATGGTCGCCCACCCCGACGGCCGCCTCGGCGACTACCTGGACTCGCTGCGCCACCTGCACACGATGGCCTCCGAGCACGGCGTACGCACCGTGCTGCCCGGCCACGGGCCGGTGCTCGCGGACGCGCTCGGCGCCGTCGACTACTACCTCGCGCACCGGGCCGGCCGGCTCGCCCAGGTGGAGACGGCGGTCGAGGCCGGCCTGCGGACGGCGCCCGAGGTGGTGGCCCGGGTCTACGCGGACGTGGACCGCTCGCTCTGGCCGGCCGCCGAGCTGTCGGTCCTGGCCCAGCTGCAGTACCTGGAGGAGCACGGGCTGATCTGACCCGGTCCGGCCCGGTCCGACCCAGTCCACGCTGGCCCGACCTGCCCGACCTGGTCCGGCCCGGTCAAAGCTGGCCCGATCTGCCTGACCTGGCCCGACCCGGTCCGTCCGGACGGCACACCGGCAAGCGCGAGGGCCCGTACACCCATCGGTGTACGGGCCCTCGGCGTGAGCGTGCCCGGGTGGGCGCGCCCGGACGGTCAGCGCGAGCGGCGGGAGAGGCGCTCGACGTCCATCAGGACCACCGCGCGGGCCTCCAGCTTCAGCCAGCCGCGGCCGGCGAAGTCGGCGAGCGCCTTGTTGACCGTCTCGCGGGAGGCGCCGACCAGCTGGGCCAGCTCCTCCTGGGTGAGGTCGTGGGCGACGTGGATGCCCTCCTCGGACTGCACGCCGAAGCGGCGGGAGAGGTCCAGCAGGGCCTTGGCGACGCGCCCGGGCACGTCGGAGAAGACCAGGTCGGACATCACGTCGTTGGTCCGGCGGAGCCGGCGGGCGATGGCGCGCAGCAGCGCGATCGAGACCTCGGGGCGGGCGTGCAGCCAGGGCTGGAGGTCACCGTGGCCGAGGCCGAGCAGCTTGACCTCGGTCAGCGCGCTCGCGGTGGCGGTGCGCGGGCCCGGGTCGAACAGCGACAGCTCGCCGATCATCTCGCTGGGGCCGAGGACGGCGAGCATGTTCTCGCGGCCGTCCGGCGAGGCGCGGTGCAGCTTCACCTTGCCCTCGGCGACGACGTACAGCCGGTCGCCCGGGTCGCCCTCGTGGAACAGCGACTCACCGCGGGCGAGGGTGACCTCGGTCATGGAAGCGCGCAGCTCGCCGGCCTGTTCGTCGTCGAGTGCCGCGAAGAGTGCGGCGCGCCGCAGAACGTCGTCCACGTGCTTCCTCCTTCTCGGCCGTCCGGCTGTCAAGCCCGTCGGCGCAAGTTCGTACAGTGCTCTGCATCACCAAGCATGGCGCATGTCGCTCCGATCATATGAGGAGGGGGTGCGCCGAGGTGCGCTGCGCGGGGCCATTCGTACCGCCGGTCCGGCCCGCGGAACACGCCGGCGGGCCTGTCGGCACAGGGCGGTGAGGTGCTGGTCCGCCCGCTGCGGCGCCGGCCGCCGTGCCCTTCGGCGTCGTGGGGGCGCGGCCGAGGATTCGGTCTCAGCTGAATCGATGGAGTCGGTGCCGGTCCCGGGCGCAGGATTCAGGTCGTCGGCAGCCCGATGCAAGACGGCACGACCGCCCGAGAGCCCGACCGCACGAAAGACGGTGACCCCGCATGTCCACTGACACCCGCACCACGACGTCGCCCGCGTCCAGCATGACGCTCGCGTTGTCCGCGTTGTCCGCGTCGTCCGCGTCGTCCGCGTCGCTCGCGCCGCTCCGGGAGCGGGCGCTGCGGTTGCGGGCGTTGGTGGCGGACGGGGTGCCCGGCGGGGTGCTCGTCCTGCCGAACGCCTGGGACGCCGGCAGCGCCGCCGTCATCGCCTCGGCCGGTGCGGCCGCGATCGCCTCCACCAGCGGCGGCGTCTCCTGGTCGCTCGGCCGCGGCGACGGCCAGCAGCTCGGCCGGCCGGAGGCGGTCGAAGCGGCCCGCCGGATCGCCGCCGCCGTCGACCTGCCGGTGACCGTCGACGCCGAGGGCGGTTACGGCCCGTGGCCCGCCGATGTCGCGGACACCGTCCGGGCGCTGATCGGCGCGGGCGCGGTCGGCGTGAACCTGGAGGACTCGACCGCCCCCGGCGGCCCGCTCTTCCCGGTGGCCGAGCAGGCGGCCCGGCTGGGCGCCGCCCGGGAGGCCGCCGCCGGGGCGGGGCTTCCGGAGCTGGTGGTGAACGCCCGGACGGACGTCTTCCTGTTCGGGATCGGCCCGGCCGAGGGCCGGCTCGACGACGTGCTGGCCCGTGCGGCGGCGTACGCGGAGGCCGGGGCTGACGGCCTCTTCGTCCCCGGGATGCTCGACCTCGACGCGCTCGCCCGGCTCTGCGCCGCGTCCCCGCTGCCGGTGAACGCGATGGCGGTCCCCGGCGGTCCGGCCGTGGCCGAACTCGCCGCCGCCGGGGTGCGGCGGATCAGCGTCGGCACCGGCCTGGCCCAGGTCGCGTACACCGCGGCCCGCCGGGCCGCCGCCGAGCTGCTCGGCGCGGGCACCCTGACGGAGCTGGACGGCGCGCTGGGCTTTGGCGAACTGGACGCGCTGTACCGGCGCTGAGCCGGACGCCCTCGACGGGGGTGTGCCCCGGCGCCCCCGGGGGAGGCGCCGGGGCACACCCGGCTGCCTCGGTCAGCACTCGCCCGGCTCCGGCAGGGCGGCCGGCCCGGCCGACCCGTCGGCCGCGGCGAGCGGTCCGAACTGGCGCCGCACCGCCCGCCGGGCGCGCTCACCGGCGGCCCCGTCCCGGTGGAGCCGGCGGGCGTGGTCGAGGGCCGACGCCGGCCCCGGTCGGCCCCAAGACCACCTGAGCTACTCCTGCTCGGGCGCCTCGGCCAGGCGTCGGAGCAGGGCGCTCAGCGCCCGGCTGTCCAGCCCCGCGGTCGGCCCGCCCGGCCCGCCGCCCGGCCCGCCACCCGGCCCCTTGCCCGGGCGGTCCGCCGGGCCATCCGGCTGTTCCGCGGGCCGGAAGAAGGCCGCGTCCACCCGCTCCACCTCGACGATGGCGGCCTGCGCGAGTTCCGCCCCGCGCGGGGTGATCCGCAGTCGGCGCGCGCGGGTGTCCTGCGGGTCCGTCTCACGGTCCAGAAGGCCCTTGGCCTCCAGCTTCCGCACCAGTTGCGAGGTCATCTTCACGTCGGTCCCGGCCTGCCGGGCCAGCGCCTGCTGATTGGGCACCGCGCCCTGCTCGTTGAGCCACCAGGCACAGGAGAGCAGGACGAACTGCGCATGCGTCAGGTCGAACGGCGCCAGGGCCGCCGCGATCCGCCGCTGCCAGCGCAGCGTCGCGTGCCAGAGCCAGAAGCCCGGACTGTAGTCCGGTCCGTCGATGCCCCCGGCACCCACGGCGTCCTCGGCACCCACGGCGTCCTCGGCGCCCACCGCGTCCCCGGTGGGTCCGGCGTCCCCGGTGCGTCCGGTGCCCTCGACGCCCCCGTCGCTCCTCCGCCCGTCCGTCGCGCCGCTCATGCGCCGGTCCCGGTGTCCCCGGCGGCGTACGCGAACAGGGCGGCCATCGCCTCGGGGAAGTCCTCCGTGATGGCGGGGCCCAGCTCCGGAGCGATCTCGTCGGCGGCCGGGCCCGAGATCTCCAGCCGGTGCACCACCCGCGTGCCGCCGCCCGCGAGCGGACTCAGCGCGTGGCTGAAGCGCAGCTCGACCCCGCCGAACTCGGTCCGGTCGGCGTACAGCGCGTTCTCCTCGATCGCCGTGATCACCGAGACGATCGGCTCCTGCCCCTTCGGCGTCATCGAAACCCTGCTCCCCACCTCGAAGGGCCCGAGCAGCGACACGACCTCCATCGAGCCGTCCCAGCGCGCCCAGCCGTCGAGGTCCCGCAGGACCGCCCAGACCGCCTCCGGCGCCGATGCCGTCTCACCCGTGTACTCGTGGCTCCACATGGTCCGCATCCCCTCGTCCCGAGCCCGCCCCCTCGGCAGTTGCTCTACGCGCAGACTATCGTCGCGACGACTAATTCCACAAGGGGTCGAGGCCCGAGCAACAACCCGAGGAACAACCCCGAGGAACAAGCCGAGGAACATCCATCGGCGGCCGCTTGCGACGACGCGCGTGCCGCCTTGCCGGGGGCACGCCGCCGAGCAGCGGCGGAACGGCCCGGCGGCGCACCTCGCCGCCACCGCGAAAGCTGGGGGGATAACCCCACCGCCTCCGGGCCTGCTGCCCCGACCGTGTGTCCACCGGCTACCACCGTGGCCCGATGGATCTTCGATGAGCAGGCTGAACGCGTACGCATTTCCGAGCAAAGGGAACGTTCCGTGTTCAGCCTGAAGCCGTCTCGTCGCCGTACTGCCCGCACCGCCGCCGTCGGTGCTCTCGCTGTCGCCGCCTGCGCCACCCTCATGGCGGGCAGTGCCGGTGCGATCGTCAACGGTGGCGACTCCACCGAGAGCTACCCGTTCATGGCGACGATCCCCGAGTCGGCCCCCACCCTCGGTCTGCTGGACGGCAACTGCGGGGCGTCGCTGATCGACCGGCAGTGGGTGCTGACGGCGGCACACTGCGTCACGGGCGAGGGCCTTGAGCTGGAGGGGATCGTTCGCGTCGGCAGCGACCAGCGGAAGACCGGGGGCACCGTCCGGAAGATCGACCGGACCTTCGTCCACCCCGGCTACCTGAGCGGCGAGTCGAAGGCCGCCAACAAGGACGACCTCGCGCTGGTCCGCCTCGACCGACCGGTCACCGAGCAGCCCGTCAGGATCGCCGAGCAGGCGGGGCAGCCGGGCGCCCCGACCCGGCTCCTCGGCTTCGGCACCACCGCCGACGGCCAGTTCAAGTTCCCGGACCGGCTCCAGGAGCTGAACACCCGCCTGGGTGCCGAGTCGGAGTGCGCACCCGGCTACGCGGGCCCGACCAGGCTGTGCACGATCAGCTCCAAGCCCAAGGCCATGGCGTGCTTCGGGGACTCCGGCGGCCCGCAGCTCCAGAAGGGCCGGGACGAACGGTGGGAGCTCGTCGGGGTCACCTCGGGCCCCGGGGCCCCGAAGGTGCCGTGCTCCGCAGGACCGGGGCTCTACACCAGCGCGCCCGCCTACGCGGACTGGATCCAGAGCACCATGAAGACCAACAGCGCCCAGGCGCCCGCGGAAGGCGGCTCCGACCTCGCCGAGACCGGCACGGACGGCAGCGTTGCCGCGCTCGCCGGCGTGGCCGCGGTGCTGGTCCTCGCCGGTGGCGGCACCACTGTCGCGCTGCGCCGCAGGAAGGCCCACCGCTCTGCCTGACGTGCCGTCCGGACCGGCGCCGGCGAGTGCCCGGTGCCGGTGTCGTCGCGGCCTGCGTGCAGCCGGGAGGACCCCCGTCGGACAGCCGGCGGGGGTCGGACGGGGGTCGGACGGGGTGCGGACGGGGGTGCGGAAGGCGCTCGTCCATCGGTCGTGAAGTGCCCCCGGCCGTCGACCGGGCGGCGTAGCCTTCGGGCATGGCAGAGAGCAAGGTCCGGAAGGCGGCCGCGCCGAGGGCGAAGTCCGCGCCGAAGGCGGAGTCCGCACCGAAGGCAGAGTCCGCGCCGAAGGCGAAGTCCGCGGTGAAGCCGAGGAAGCCGGAGTCGCACCTGGCGATGGTGCGGCGGGCACGGAAGATCAACCGGGAGCTGGCGGAGCTGTATCCGTACGCGCACCCGGAGCTGGATTTCGACAACCCGTTCGAGCTGCTGGTGGCCACCGTGCTGTCGGCGCAGACCACCGACCTGCGGGTGAACCAGACGACGCCCGCCCTGTTCGCGAAGTACCCGACGCCGGAGGACCTGGCGGCGGCGGTGCCGGAGGAGCTGGAGGAGATCATCCGGCCGACCGGGTTCTTCCGGGCCAAGGCGAAGTCGCTGATCGGCCTCTCGATCGCCCTGCGGGACGACTTCGGTGGCGAGGTCCCCGGCCGGCTGGCGGACCTGGTCACGCTCCCGGGCGTCGGCCGGAAGACCGCCAACGTGGTGCTGGGCAACGCGTTCGGGGTCCCGGGGATCACCGTGGACACCCACTTCGGCCGGCTGGCGCGGCGGTTCGGGTGGACGGCGGAGGAGGACCCGGAGAAGGTCGAGGCGGCCGTCGCGGAGATCTTCCCGAAGTCGGAGTGGACGATGCTCTCCCACCGGGTGGTCTTCCACGGCCGGCGGATCTGCCACTCCCGCAAGCCGGCCTGTGGTGCCTGCCCGATCGCGCCGCTCTGCCCGTCGTACGGCGAGGGTGAGATGGACCCGGAGAAGGCGAAGAAGCTGCTCAAGTACGAGATGGGCGGACAGCCGGGCCAGCGGCTGCGGCCGCCCGCCGACTTCCCGGGCGAGGCGGCGGCGCGGGCCGACGCCGCCGCGCACCAGGGGCAGGTCGCGGACCTGGCGGTGGCCCGGTGACCGCGGGGATCGAGCGGGAGGGCCTGCCGGGGTGGCTGGAGCCGGTCCGGGACGCCGCCGAGCGGGTGCTGCCCGAGCAGCTGAGCCGCTTCCTGCCGCCCGCCGAGGGCGGACGCGCCGCCGCCGTCCTGGTGCTCTTCGGCGAGGGTGAGGGCGGGCCGGACCTGCTGCTCATCGAGCGGGCCCGTTCGCTGCGCTCGCACGCCGGCCAGCCGTCCTTCCCCGGTGGCGCACTGGACCCGGAGGACGGGGACCCGGCGGGGCCCGGCCCGGTCGCGGCCGCGCTGCGCGAGGCGTGGGAGGAGACCGGCCTGGACCCGTCCGGGGTGCAGGTCTTCGCCGCCCTGCCCGCCCTCTACATCCCGGTCAGCCGCTTCGTGGTGACCCCGGTGCTGGGCTGGTGGCGCACGGAGTCGCCGGTCAGGCCGGTGGACGCGGGCGAGACCGGCGCGGTGTTCCGGGTGCCGATCGCCGAGCTGACCGACCCGGCCAACCGGGTCCGGCTGCGCCACCCCTCCGGCCACCTCGGCCCGGCCTTCGCGGTCGCCGGCCGGCTGGTCTGGGGGTTCACCGCCGGGGTGATCGACCGGGTGCTGCACCACAGCGGCCTGGAGCTGCCCTGGGACACCTCGCGGACGGTCGACCTGTCCGACGATGCGATCGAGCTGGTGCAGGGCGACCTCGACCGCTCCCGTGCGCTGCTGGGCGGCGACGTCAGGAAGACGTGACCGGCCTGCGGTCCCGCGGTCCGCAGGCCGGGCCTTGGGGCGGTCCTGGGGCCGGGCCGTGTGGCGGTCCGCGCGGCCGTCCGCACGGGTCCCGGGGCCGTCCTTACGGCTTCCGTCCCCGCGGTCCGTACAGTTGTTCTCACGGCTACTGGAACGGTCGACCGCACGGCTCCCGGCACGGCCGCCCGGCCGGCCGTGGGAGGGTGTCGGGGTGAACGTCCTGGATCTGCTGCTGATCGCCGCCGCCGTGGGATTCGCCGTGTCGGGCTACCGGCAGGGCTTCGTGGTCGGCGTCATGTCGGTCCTCGGCTTCCTCGGCGGCGGCCTGATCGCCGTCCAACTGCTCCCGCTGCTGCTCGACCACCTCAGCCCCGGCACCACCGCCTCGGTGATCGCCGTGGTGGTGGTCATCGTGCTCGCGGCGATCGGCCAGGCGGTCACCACCCACTTCGGCTGGAAGCTGCGCGGTCACATCGACCGGCGTCCGGCCAAGGCGCTGGACGCGGCCGGCGGTGCGGTGGTCAACGTGATCTCGATGCTGCTGGTGGCCTGGCTGATCGGGTCGGCGCTCGCCGGGACGTCCCTGCCGACCGTCTCCAAGCAGGTCCGCTCCTCGGCCGTGCTCGGCGGCGTCCAGGACGCCCTGCCGTCGGACGCGCCCAACTGGTTCTCCGACTTCTCCAAGGTGCTCGCCCGCAACGGCTTCCCGCAGGTCTTCAACCCCTTCGAGCACGAGCCGATCACCCAGGTCGACACCCCCGACCCGGCGCTGGCCGCCAGTCCGGCGGTGGCCAGGGCCAAGCAGAGCCTGGTCAAGGTGGTCGGCACCGCCCCCTCCTGCGGCAAGACCCTGGAGGGCAGCGGTTTCGTCTACGCCCCGCACCGGGTGATGACCAACGCCCACGTGGTCGGCGGCGTCGACGAGCCCACCGTGCAGATCGGCGGCACCGGCCAGCTGTACGACGCGACCGTCGTCCGCTACGACTGGCAGCGCGACATCGCGATCCTGGACGTGCCCAAGCTCAACGCGCCCCCGCTCACCTTCGCGGGCGAGGCGAAGACCAACGACAGCGCGATCGTGGCGGGCTTCCCCGAGAACGGCTCGTTCAACGTCCAGCCGGCCCGTATCCGCGGCCGGATCCAGGCCAACGGCCCGGACATCTACCACCGCGGCCAGGTGGTCCGCGACGTCTACTCGGTGCGCTCGCTGGTCCGCCAGGGCAACAGCGGCGGCCCGCTGCTCACCCCGGACGGCCAGGTGTTCGGCGTGGTCTTCGCCAAGTCGCTCGACAGCGTGGACACCGGGTACGTGCTGACCGCCGCCGAGGTGCGCGAGGACGCGGCCCAGGGCAGTACGGCGACCGGCAGGGTGGACACCCAGGGCTGCGCGCTCTGAGACGCGCGGGCGCACTCCGGCGCCCGCCAGGGGCGTGCAGCGGCTCTGGTGACGTCCGCGTCCGTGTCCGCGTTTCCCGACCCGCCCACGGCGCTGTGCGCGGGCGCCGCGCCGCTGTCGGACCCCGACCACCACGACGGACGATCGCCGACTCCCTCGGCTCCCGTCTCCGGGCTCCTCTGTCGCGTTGCGGCGTGGATCTCCGGGGCCACGCCGGGCCGGCTGCCGTACGCGGCGGCGTCGGGCATGCCGACGCACCTGCGGGGCGACAGCCTGACCGGGCGGGGCGCTGACCGGGGTCGGCACTGACCGAGCAGGGCACTGGCCGAGCAGGGAACTGGCCGTGAAGGGGGCACTGACCGAGCAGGGTGCACCGCTGTTCTGGCCGCACCAGGAGCGCTACGAGGTGGTGCTGATCAAGCGCGGTGGCGACGAGGTCGGGACCAGGGCGTTGGTGCCGATCGTGTCGGCGGCCGCCTTCGTGCTGCTCTGGTTCACAGCGGTGCCGCCGACGGTGGTCAACCGTCCTGTTTCAGGGGCCGACCTGCCGCCGGGGGCGCGCGGCGCGGGGCCTCAGGTCTCGCGCCGCAGCCGTGCGCCCACCCAGCGGGCGCGGCGGCCGAGGATGTGTGGGATGCCGAGCTGGCGCTGCGCCGAGCGCTGACGGCGGTCCACGCCGTCGTATCCGAGGTCGTCCGCCCAGTCGGGGCGGTGTCCGGACCTCTGCGAGCTGTTGTGGCGTCGGCCGCGTGGAGCGCTGTCGCGATCGGGCATCCAGGTCATACCGCAATGGATGCCCCTGGGCCGGTCGGCGTAACCGCCTGCACAGGGGCCAACTTGTCCTATGCGTTTGTCATATGAGCGCAACATCAGGGGAGTTGGGACCCCGGGCCCTGGGCAGGACGCGTTCCGCACTCATCCCGTCGGCGGCGGAGCCCGCCCCCGAGGGTCCCCTGCCGGCGGGCCGCGGATGGTCGGTTCCCCCGGGGTCGGCCTCCGGGCGACCGGCCACCTGGACACCGGCCACCTTGGCACCCACACCTGGACACCGGCCACGCGGGCACGGACACCTGGACACCGGCCACCCGGACACCGGCCGACCAGGGCCTCAGTCCTTGTGCCGGCCGATCCAGTCCAGCAGCTCGGAGGTGAACTCCTCCGGTGCCTCCTCGTGCGGGAAGTGCCCGATCCCGGGAAGCAGCCGCCAGCGGTACGGCGCGGCCACGTACTCGCCACCGCCGAGCGCGGTGTGCGACAGCAGCACCGGGTCCGCGGCGCCCTGGACGTGCAGGGTGGGCGCGGTGATCGGCTTCTTCATCCGTCGGGCGAACTGGATGCCGTCCGGGCGCGCCATCGACCGCAGCAGCCAGCGGTAGGGCTCGATCGAGCAGTGCGCGGTGCTGGGGATCTGGATCGCCTGCCGGTACGCGGCCACCGCCGACCGGTCCAGCTGGTTGCGGCCGGTCCAGGCGTCCAGGTAGCGGCCGACCAGTTCGCCGTCGTCGGCCACCAGGCGGCGCTCCGGTATCCACGGCCGCTGGAAGCCCAGCACGTGGTCGAAGGCGGCCATCTGGCGGCGGTCGGTCAGCAGTGCCCGGCGCAGGTCGCGCGGGTGCGCGGCGGACACCACGGTGAGGCTCTGGATCACCGACGGCCGCATCACCGCCGCCACCCAGGACAGCGTGCCGCCGGAGGCGTGGCCGACCAGGTGGGCCCGGCGTTCGCCGAGCGAGCGGATCACGCCGGTGATGTCCAGGGCGAGGTTGCCCGGGTCGTACCCGCGAGGGGTCCGGTCGCTGCCGCCGACGCCCCGGAGGTCGACCGCGACGGCCCGGTAGCCGGCCTCGGCGAGCGCGGTCAGCTGGTGGCGCCAGGCCCACCAGTACTCCGGCCAGCCGTGCACCAGCAGGACCAGCGGGCCCTTGCCCAGCTCGGCGATGTGGAACCGGGCGCCGTTGGCCGCGAGGTCGCGGTGCGTCCAGGGGCCCGCCTGCCGGACGTCCCAGGCGTGACCGGGCACGGACGCCGCGGTGCCGTCGTCGGCGACCGCGGTCACGCCGTCGGCGGCCTCGTCAACGGCGCCCTGGCCGCCCGTGCGGTCGGGGCCGGAGTCGGCGGACGGCTGCGCGGACGCGGGCTTCTGGTCAAGCGGCATACCGAGAGCGTGTCACATCCCTACGCCGGACACGCGCCCGGCACTCGTTCTCGGTGCGTCAGACCACGGGCGGGGCTGCCGTCCGTCCTGCTGCCGCCCTGCCGCCTCCCCGCCGGCGCCCTGCTCCCGGCGTACGGGCGGGCCCACGGGTGGGCGGGCGTACGGGCGGGGCGCAGGGACGGGCCGCCGGGCGGCGGGCCTACGAGAGACGGGCCGCCGGGGCACCGGGCTTACGGGATGCGGCCCAGGGCCCGGTCGATCTCCTCCTGGGTGGCGGGGCGCGGGCGGGCGTTCTTCAGCACGTCGGCGGTCTTCTGGGCGCCCTCGATGGTGCGGCGCGGCTTCTCGATCCGCTTGAACGAGCGCCAGGCCATCAGCCCGAGCAGTACCGCGAGCAGCAGGTAGGCACCGGCCACGATGAGGAAGGACCAGCCGAGCGAGACGCCCAGCGCGTGGATGCCGAAGGCCGCCGCGGCGCTCAGCATCGGGACGGAGGCCAGCGCCACCACACCGGCGACCATCAGCGAGACACCGCCGGAGACGCCGCGCTTGACGTCCGCCCGCAGCTCGGCCTTGGCGAGCGCGATCTCGTCGTGGACGAGTGCGGACAGGTCGGCGGTGGCCGCCGCGAACAGCTGCCCGACCGAACGCTCGCCCTCGTAGGGCGCCCGGCCGTTGCTGGACGGGTCTGCGGCTCCTGCGGGCATCAGCTGTTCTCCTCTGCGGCTGTGCGGCGTGACGCCGCCGTGCGGTGCGGTTCCGGGGGCCGGAGGGGGTCCGGAGGCGTCAGTGGACTGTCGACAGCTCAGAATCATGCCCCCAGCGGTCAGTCGCACACCACTCCGGGGCCCTGCCGGAGGGACGTGTCCCCCGTGCCAGCCCTGCTGAGGCCGTTGCGGTGGCCATTGCCGTGACCCCTGCGGCTTGCCTTGGGCGGTGTTGCCCTGGGTGGCGCTTCCCCCGGGGAGGGGACTTCCCCCGGACCGGGGCGGGCGTCTCAGCGGTGAGGGGTCGGTCCGGACGCGGCGCCGTCCTCGGGGCCGTCCTCCGCCGGATGCGGATGGTTGGCCAGCTTCGCCATCCGTGCCCGCCAGGCCGGATCGTCCTGCTGGTAGACGTCGGGGATGCCGTCGCCGTCGAGGTCGCGGTCCTCCTCCTCGCACAGCTCGCGGTAGTGCCGGTTGCGCAGCTTCAGCAGCACGGTGGCGACGACGGCGCAGAGCAGCGAGCCCACCAGGACGGCCGCCTTGGAGCGGTCGGCCAGCGCCGGATCGTCCGCGAAGGCCAGCTCGCTGATCAGCAGCGAGACGGTGAAGCCGATGCCGGCCAGCACCGAGAGGGCGAACATGTCGGCCCATTTGAGCTGCGGGTTCAGCTCGGCGCGGGTGAAGCGGGCGGTCAGCCAGGTGCCGCCGAAGATGCCGACGGTCTTGCCGACCAGCAGCCCCAGGATGATCCCGAGCGGGGTGGCCTGGGTGAACACCTCGCCCAGGGCCGGTCCGCTGATCGTCACCCCGGCGGCGAACAGGGCGAAGACGGGGACGGCGAACCCGGCGGAGATCGGACGGACCAGGTGCTCGATGTGCTCGCCGGGGGACTGCTCCTCGTCGCCCTCCCGGTGGCAGCGGAGCATCAGCCCCATCGCGACGCCGGCCACCGTGGCGTGCACGCCGCTCTCGTGCATCAGTGCCCAGTTCACGAAGGCCAGCGGGACGAAGAGGTACCAGCCGTGCACGCCGCGCCGGTGCAGGAACCAGAACAGCACCAGGCCGGCCACGGCCAGCCCGAGCGCCCAGAACTTGATGCCGGAGCTGTAGAAGATCGCGATGATCAGGATCGCGATGAGGTCGTCCACCACGGCGAGGGTGAGCAGGAAGGCCCGTAGGGGGGAGGGCAGGTGGCTGCCGACCACGGCCAGCACGCCGAGCGCGAAGGCGATGTCCGTGGCGGTCGGGATGGCCCAGCCGCTCGGGTGTCCGCCGGGGCCGGAGTTGGCCAGGGCGAACAGGATCGCCGGCAGTGCGACGCCGCAGGCCGCGGCTATGACGGGTAGCAGCGCGGCGCTGGGGCTGCGCAGCTCGCCCGCCACGAACTCGCGCTTGAGCTCGATGCCGGCCACGAAGAAGAAGATCGTCAGCAGGCCGTCGTTGGCCCAGGTCTCCAGGCTGAGGTGCAGGTGCAGCGGGCCGGACGGCCCGACGGTGTAGTCGAGGACGGTCTCGTACGCGTGCGGCCAGACGTTTGCCCAGATCAGCGCCACCATCGCAGCGGCGAGCAGCAGGATGCCGCCGACCGTCTCGGTGCGCAGGGCGTCGGTGATGTACGTGCGCTCGGGGAAGGACAGCCTGCCGAGGAGCTGGCGGCGTCGGGTCGTCGGCTCGTTGACGGGCGGCTGGCTGGCCACGCGTGACCTCCTGGGGCGGGGAACGGTGTACGGATGCACCTGTGGTGCAGTGCCGACCAGACTTCCCGGCGCGCCCTGTGACGCAGCGGATTCCGTGGGGGATCCGGGAGGTGTTCCCTGGATGCTTCCGGCGGAGATCTTGATGCGTCTTTGACAGTCTAGCCGGAAGTGCAGGGAGGAGTCCGTATTGTCATATTTCAGGACTCAAGGCCTGACGGCCTGCTCTGCTGCCGCGCGCGGTGTCCGACGGTGGCCGATGGCACCCGGATGGAGTCGGCCGAATGCAGACGGTCGAGTGCAGACCGGTGAACGCCTCCCTGTCGTCGATCGCAGGTGCTGCCCCGTCCGGGTGGCGCGATTCCGCCTTCCCGGCGCCGTACCGTCGAGGCGCAGCCATGTACCGGGGGCACGACGACGCCCGGGTCGCCCCTCCCAACCCTTCCTCCTGCCCGCCCGGCGGCGCAGCCCGTCCGCGGAGCGGCCCGGGTCCGAAGCGTCCGCGCCCGCCGGCGGGGCAGCCCGGTCGAGCGCGACCGATGAACGGTCCAGTCACCCGTCTGTCTGCCGCGGACATTGCTGGGGCCGCGGACGAGGCGGTCGTCGTTGGGGCCGCGGAGGCCGGGCGAGGTTCGGCGTCGGACGGGTAGGCCGGCCGGCGCCTGCCATTTCCGGCGGGAGGGGGTACGCCAACGGCGGTGCACCGGGTGGTTGTGGCCGCCGCGTGCACCTCCTTCGCCGGTGGGGTGTCCAACCACGGGCACACCGCCCGCGAGCTGG
>NZ_JBHJUK010000142.1:0-21780 GCF_042266225.1 Kitasatospora sp. NPDC056181 | reverse complement strand
CCGGGCGGCGGCCCCGGCCCGCTTTGGCGTTTCGGGCGCGGGGCCGGCCTGGGCGTGTCCCGCGCCCGTTGTTCCGCCGTAGGTGCGGAGATCACCCGGTCGAGCGGTCACCCGACATGACCATCCCGGAGATCACTTCGCCCTGCACCCTGCGGTGGTCTCTGCCCGGAGGGTCAGATGGAGACGCCGTGCGCCCGGAGGTAGGCGATCGGGTCGATGTCCGAGCCGTACTCCGAGCCGGTGCGGATCTCGAAGTGCAGGTGCGGGCCGGTCACGTTGCCGGTCGCACCGGAGAGGCCGATCTGCTGGCCGGCGGTGACGGTCTGACCGATCTTCACGCCGATCGAGGACAGGTGCGCGTACTGGGCGTACTTGCCGTCGGCGAGCTTGATCTCGACCTCGTTGCCGTAGGCGCCGCCGTTGCCGGCCTTCACCACGGTGCCGGCCGCGACGGCGCGCAGCGGGGTGCCGGTGGAGGCGACGAAGTCGGCGCCGGTGTGGTGGCCGGAGGCCCACATCGAGCCGGCCACGCCGTAGGCGGTGCCGAGCTTCGGGTTGGCGATCGGGGAGACGTAACCGGAGGTGCTCGCCACCGCGGCCGGGGCCGGGGCGGGGGTCTGGGCGGCGGGCTTCGCGGCGGCCGGGGCCGGCTTGACGGCCGGGGCCTGCGCGGGCTTGGCGGCCTGGACCGGCTTCGGGGCGGCGGCCGGGGCGGCCGGCTTCACGGAGTCCTGCGAGGCGGACTTCGCGGGGGCGGCCGGCTTGGCAGCGGCGGGGACGGCGGCCGGGGCGGCAGCGGCCTTGGCGCCCAGCGCGAGCTTCTGACCCGGGAAGATCAGGTTCGGGTTGGTGCCGACGACCGTGCGGTTGTGGTCGTACAGCGCCTGCCAGCCGCCGTCGACGTGCTTGGCGTTGGCGATCTTCGACAGGGTGTCCCCGCCGACGACCTTGTAGCTCTCCTCGGCCGGGGCGGCGGCGGGAGCGGCGGCCGGGGCGGGGGCCTCGGCCGCCGGCTGCGCGGCGGCGGCCGGGGCGGCGTCGACGCTGGTGGCGCCGGTCCAGGTGCTGGTCTGCGCGGGCTTCGCGGCCGGCGCGGTGTGGGCCTGGGCGCTGATGGTGGTCACCAGCGGAAGGGCGAACGCGGCGCCGGTGACGGCGGTGGCGATACCGATGCGGGCGGCGCGGGGCAGGGCGATACGACGAGCCTGTACGGCCATGGGGGATTTCCTCTCCGACGCCTGCGAGGTGAGCTGTCGGGTTCGGGCTGGAGTTGCCCGGCCGCATGCGCGGCTTCACCCCAAGCCGGACCGTGAATTCCGGTCCGGCGACTTACCTTTGGGTCCCCCGCTCCTGCCGTACAGAGTTCAGTTCGTACCACCGGGCAGCGGCAGGACTAGGCGTTCCACCCGGTGGCCACCCGGGCCAACGCCGGGCGGTCGCTGAACTAAAACCCATCCGTCCGGGTGAAGCAATGTCGATCTCTTGAACCGGCAACAAAAGCCGGGGACACAGTGACGCTCCGAATGATCGGCTGCACAGTACGTGCACAATCGATTAACCGCGCGCCACTGATCCACGACGCTCCGCCGATTTCGGTGTCCGTCCGCATGCGATCACCTACGGAAAGCCATTCACCGACACACCCCCGGTGACCCTTGTCACGTCAGCCCCCGGGGCGGACGATCGGGCCGTGGCCACCTCCGAGGCCGGCACCCTGCGCCTGGGCACCGCGCAGGGCCGCTGGGTACTACTGGCGACGGTGCTCGGCTCCAGCATGGCGATGCTCGACGGCACGGTCGTGAACGTCGCCCTGCCCCGGATCGGCACCGATCTCGGCGCCCCGCTCGCCGCCCTGCAGTGGACGCTCAACGCCTACCTGCTCACCCTGGCCGGGCTGATCCTGCTCGGCGGCGCGCTCGGCGACCGGTACGGCCGGCGCCGGGTCTTCCTGCTCGGCGTGGTCTGGTTCGCCGCCGCCTCGGCGGCCTGCGCCGCCGCGCCCACCATCGAGGTGCTGGTCGCCTCCCGCGCCGTCCAGGGAATCGGCGGGGCCCTGCTCACCCCCGGGTCACTGGCGATGCTCCAGGCCGTCTACCACCCGGACGACCGCTCGGCGGCGGTCGGGCTCTGGTCCGGCCTCGGCGGGGTGTCGGCCGCGGTCGGCCCCTTCCTCGGCGGCTGGCTGGTGGACGGCCCGGGCTGGCGGTGGATCTTCCTGCTGAACGTCCCCCTGGCCGCCCTGGTCGTCCTGGTGGCCGCCCGCCACGTGCCGGAGACCCGGGACGAGAGCGCGACCGGACGGTTCGACGTGCTCGGCGCGGCGCTCGCCGCACTGGCCCTCGGCTCCGTCACCTACGCGCTGACGGCGGCGGGCGACGGGCTCTCCGCCGGGGTCTGGGTGACCGGCGTGGCCGGGCTGCTGCTGGGCGCGGCCTTCGTCGTGGTCGAACGCCGCACCCGGGAGCCGATGCTGCCGCTCGGCCTCTTCTCCTCCCGGCTGTTCACCTCGGTGAACCTGGTCACCCTCTGCGTCTACGCCGCCTTCAGCGGGGTGTTCTTCCTGCTGGTCGTGCAGCTGCAGATCGTCTCCGGCTTCTCCCCGCTGGTCTCCGGGCTCGCCCTGGCGCCGATCACCCTGCTGATGCTGACGCTCTCCGCCCGGGCGGGCCGGCTCGGCAAGCGGATCGGCCCCCGGCTGCCGCTCACCGTGGGCCCGCTGCTCTGCGCGGTCGGCGTGCTGCTGATGCTGCGGATCGGCGCGGACGCCTCGTACTGGACGGACGTGCTGCCGGCCGTCACCGTGATGGGCTGCGGGATGGTGTTGCTGGTCGCACCGCTGACGGCGACCGTGCTGGCGGCGGTGGAGGTCCGGCACGCGGGCATCGCCAGCGGTGTCAACAACGCCGCCGCCCGCGCGGCCGGCCTGCTCGCGGTCGCGGCACTGCCGGCACTGGCCGGGCTCAGCGGCGACGCCTACCGGGTGCCCGCCTCGGTGGACGCGGCCTTCCACACCGCGATGCTGATCTGCGCCGGACTGCTGGCCACGGGCGGGCTCATCGCGGCCGCCACCGTCCGCGGCAACGTCCTCGCTCCCGAGGACCATCCGGTGGCCGAGCCGGACTGCCGCTACTCCTGCGGCACCAACGCCCCGCCGCTGGACCCCGGCCACCCCGGCACCGCGACGGCCCCCGAACACGGCGAGGGCCCCGCCACCGGATCGGCGACGGGGCCCTCGAAGGCCTGACGTAACGTCAGAGGATGTCACCGGGCGCGTACTTGGCGGCCTCGGGGTAGGCGGCGGCGACGGCCTCGACCCGGCGGACCACCTCGGCCACCTGCGCACCGGCCGCGCCGGTGAAGGAGAGCCTGTCGGCGAGCAGCGCGTCCAGGGCGGCCCGGTCCAGCGGGATGCGCTCGTCCGCGGCCAGCCGGTCCAGCAGCTCGTTCTCCCGGGCACCGGCCCGCATGGCGAGCGCCGAGGCGACGGCGTGCTCCTTGATGACCTCGTGCCCGGTCTCCCGGCCGACGCCCGCGCGCACCGCGCCCATCAGCACCTTGGTGGTGGCCAGGAACGGCAGGTAGCGGTCGAGCTCGGCCTCGATCACGGCGGGGAAGGCGCCGAACTCGTCGAGGACGGTCAGGAAGGTCTCCAGCAAGCCGTCGAAGGCGAAGAACGCGTCCGGCAGCGCGACCCGGCGGACCACCGAGCAGGAGACGTCGCCCTCGTTCCACTGGTCGCCACCCAGCTCGGCGGTCATCGACGCGTACCCGCGCAGGATGACGGCCAGGCCGTTGACGCGCTCGCAGGAGCGGGTGTTCATCTTGTGCGGCATCGCGGAGGAGCCGACCTGGCCCTCCTTGAACCCCTCGGTGACCAGCTCGTGGCCGGCCATCAGGCGGATCGTCTTGGCCAGGCTGGACGGCGCGGCGGAGAGCTGCACGAGGGCGGTGAGCACCTCGAAGTCCAGCGAGCGCGGGTAGACCTGGCCGACGGAGGTCAGCACGTTGTCGAAGCCGAGGTGGCCGGCGACCCGGCGCTCCAGCTCGGCGAGCTTGTCGGTGTCGCCGCCGAGCAGGTCCAGCATGTCCTGGGCGGTGCCGACCGGGCCCTTGATCCCGCGCAGCGGGTAGCGGGCGATCAGCTCCTCCAGGCGGCGGAAGGCGACCAGCAGCTCGTCGGCGACGGTCGCGAAGCGCTTGCCCAGCGTGGTGGCCTGCGCGGCGACGTTGTGCGAGCGGCCGGCCATGACCAGCTCGGCGTGCTGGGCGGACAGCCGGCCCAGGCGCACCAGCACGGCGACCGTCCGGTCGCGGACGTGCTCCAGCGACTGGCGGATCTGCAGCTGCTCGACGTTCTCGGTCAGGTCCCGGGAGGTCATGCCCTTGTGGATCTGCTCGTGGCCGGCGAGCTCGCTGAACTCCTCGATCCGGGCCTTCACGTCGTGGCGGGTGACCCGCTCACGGGCGGCGATCGAGCCGAGGTCGACCTGGTCGATCACCCGCTCGTAGTCGGCGACGGCGCCCGCGGGCACCTCGACGCCGAGGTCCTGCTGGGCCTTCAGGACGGCGAGCCACAGGTGGCGCTCAAGGACCACCTTGTGCTCGGGGGACCACAGCTGGGCCAGGGTCGCCGAGGCGTACCGGGAGGCCAGGACATTGGGGATCTGGGGCTTCGCGCTCACGCTTCGCAAGCCTAACAGCCGAGGTCAGCCGGAACGCCGCCGGATCGGGTGGGCCGGACCGCCATCCTCTCGCGGCCCGCACGCGGCGGCCGCACCCCCTCCCCACAACGCCCGCCCACCCCGACCACCCCGCTCACCCCGCGCCCCGTCGCGCCCCGGCCCGCAGCGCCCGTCGCAGCAGCCTGACCAGCGGGCTCCAGCGCGCCGGCCGGGCCACCGCGCCCGTGCAGGCGCGTTCGGCCCGGTCCATGGCGTCCTCGATCAGCGCGTCGTGCAACGGCCGGAAGAGCAGCGGCCAGCTCAGCAGCGCCGGGCCGCGCGCGTGCATCGCCAGGGTGTGCCGCAGCACCGTCCGCCCGCCGTCCGCCCGGTGGACGGTGCACTCGTGGAAGCCGTCGAAGCCGCGCGGCCCGGTGAAGGCGAACCGCACCCACCGCCCGGGGACGTACGCCGCCACCGTGTACCGCACCGGTCCGTGCCCGCCCGCGGCGCCCTCCTCCAGCCCGGGCCGCAGCACCATCGCCGGCCAGCCGGAGACCGGCCAGAGCCGGTCCGCCGGACCGGCGGCCAGGCTGTCCACCAGCGCGCCGACCTCGTCCTCCCCCGCCGTCAGAACCCGCTCGTGCACGTTGACCACGGCCAGCCCCGCCACAGCACCACCCCGGTTCCCCGGCCTCCCCGGCCGGTTATAGAGAGAACTCTCCAATACCGGCACAGTACTCTCCCCCACATGCCCAGGCCACCCCGGTTCGACGAATCCCTGCTACTGGACGCCGCCACCCGCCTCGCCGCGGAGGCCGGACCGGCCGCCGTCACCATGGCCGCCGTCGCCAAGGCGGCCGGCGCCCCCAGCGGCTCGCTGTACCACCGGTTCCCGCACCGGCCCGCCCTGCTGGCCGCGCTCTGGCTGCGCGCCGTGGAGGACTTCCAGACCACCTGGCTGGAAGCCCTCGAAACACCCGGCGACCCGGCGACGGCGGGTACGGCGGCGGCCCGCGAGGCGGTCGCCTGGTGCCGGCGGAACCCCCTGCGGGCCGCGCTGCTGTCCTACGGGCCGGACGACTTCGGGCGCGCCGAGTGGCCCGCCGAACAGGCCGCACGGGCGGACCGCGGCAACGCCGGGATCCGGGCGGCGGTGGCGGCGTTCACCCGGCGGCTCGACGCGACCGCCCCGGTGGACGCCGCACGCGTGGCCCTCGCGCTGGTGGACCTGCCGCTCGCCATCGCCCGCCGTCACCTGCGCGCCGGCGCGACCCTGCCCCCGTACGCCGAGGAACTGGCCGAGAGCACGGCCCTGCGCCTCCTGGCGCCCTGACCCGCGCCCGGCGGGGCGGGGGCGGAAGCGCGGGCGGGGCGGTCGGGGACTACTGACCGCCCGCGGCCCGGCCGGTCAGCACCGGCAGCACCTGGGCGCAGATCGAGTGCAGCGACACCCGCTGGTCGTCCGTCATCGCCTCGAAGGCCTGGTGGGTGCGGGCCATCTCGGCCCGGATCAGGCCCAGGATCTCCCGGCCCTGCCCGGTGATCACGACGATCTTGACCCGCCGGTCACCGGCCGCCGCCTCGCGGTTGGCCAGGCCCAGCGACTCCAGCCGGTCGACGATCCCGGTCACGTTGGAGGCGTCGCAGCCGAGCCGCCCGGCCAGCGCGCGCATCGGCACCGGCTCCTGCACCGCGCCGAGCGCCTTCGCCTGCGAGGAGGAGAGCCCGTGCCGGGCCGCCGCGGCCGCGAAGTCCTGGAAGTAGGCGGCGCCGACGGCGGCCAGCGCCTCCATCAGCTCGGCGTTGGTCGGTACGGTCGTCGTCGCTGTCGAACCCATGGGGTCAGCGTACGGCCGAGTGCTTCAGCAACTCAAGCTTTGACCACGGCAAAGGTCCTCGGGCCAACCGCCCGAACGGCACCTCTAGAGCACCAGCTGGTCGAAGAGCCGCCGCAGCTCCGCCTCCGGGTCCGCCGTCAGACCGGTGTGCACCGGGCCCGGCTGGACGACCGCGCTGCGCGGCGCCGTCAGCCAGCGGAACCGCTGCCCGGGGCTGTCGGCCGCGGCCGGACCGGCCGCCGGACCGCCCGCGCAGACCGCCTCGATCCCGTGCAGCGCCCGCCGCACCCCGGCGACGTCCGCCACCGGGTCCAGCGCCAGCAGCCGGGCCTGGTCCAGGTGGGTCCGCGCGGCCAGGTGCGCGCTCTGCCGGCAGTACAGCAGCACACCGACGTTGACGCACTCGCCGCGCTCGACCCGCGGCACCGCCCGGATCACCGCGTACTCGTAGTCGTGCAGTTCGGCGACGGCCGGCAGGGCGGCCGGCGGTACGGACCCGGTCATGCGGACACCTCCGGCAGCCAGTCGCGCGGACCGGCCAGTCGCCCGGTCAGCTGGGCGCGGTACGCGGCGCGCACCGCCTCGGGCGAGTCGAACCCCGGCTCGTCCACCAGCCAGACGTCCGGGATCTGCGCCACCGCCGCCTCGACCGCCGCCTCGGCGAGGGGGGCGAGCGCCTTGTCCGCCGCCACCAGGTCCGGTTCGGCCCGCAACAGCGCGTGGTCGGAGGCGTCGTACGGGCGGCGGACCCACCCGGCGGCGCCGGCCCAGTGGTGGTGGAAGATCAGGCTGGCGCCGTGGTCGATCAGCCGCAGGCCGCCGGTGGCGACCAGCAGGTTGGGGTTGCGCCAGGAGCGGTCCACGTTGCCGATCAGCGCGTCGAACCAGAGCACCTGCCCGGCCAGACCGGCGTCCACGTCGAAGCAGAGCGGGTCGAAGTTGAGCGCACCGCTGACGAAGGCCATGCCCAGGTTGACGCCGCCGCTGGCCCGCATCTGGTCCTGGACCTGCGGGTCGGGCTCGCTGCGGGCGAGCACCGGGTCGAGGTCGACCGTGACCAGCTCCGGCACCGGCAGGCCGAGCCGGCGGCCGAGTTCACCCGCCAGTACCTCCGCCACCAGGGCCTTGCGACCCTGCGCGGCGCCGACCCATTTCAGCGCGTAGAGCCGCCGGTCGTCGGCCTCGACCAGGCCCGGCATCGAGCCGCCTTCTCGCAGTGGGGTCACGTAGCGGACCGCCGTCACCTCGGGGAGCACGCCGGACAGCCTATCGGGCACCTGCGCGGCCGGTGCCCTCCCGGACGGCGTCCGCCACCGCCTCCGCCATCCGCGCCGCCCCGGTGGCACCCCGCACCGCACCGTGCCAGTGTGGCGGGCAGTAGTGGCCTCGGACCCCGCGCGGTACGACCTGCACTGTGAGGATGAGCGATGGAACGATCTCGGATCCTGATCGTGGGCGGCGGCTTCGCCGGACTGGAGTGCGCTCGCCGCCTCGAACGCAAGCTCTCGCCCTCGGAGGCGGAGATCTCGCTGGTCACGCCGTTCAGCTATCAGCTCTACCTGCCGCTGCTGCCGCACGTGGCGGCCGGCGTCCTCACCCCGCAGTCGGTCGCGGTCTCGCTGCGCCGGTCGCTGCGCCGCACCCACATCGTCCCGGGCGGCGCGATCGGGGTCGACCCGCGCTCCAAGGTCTGCGTGGTCCGCAAGATCACCGACGAGGTGGTCGCGCAGAAGTACGACTACCTGGTGCTCTCCCCCGGCAGCGTGACCCGCACCTTCGACATCCCGGGCCTCACCGACTACGCCCGCGGCATGAAGACGCTCGCCGAGGCGACCTACGTCCGTGACCACGTGATCGCCCAACTCGACCTCGCCTCGGCCACCCTGGACCAGAAGGAGCGCGAGTCCCGGCTCCAGTTCGTGGTGGTCGGCGGCGGCTACGCGGGCACCGAGACGGCGGCCTGCCTCCAGCGCCTGACCACCGCGGCGGCCCAGCGCTACCCGCGGCTGGACGCCCGGCAGATCAAGTGGCACCTGATCGACATCGCCCCGAAGCTGATGCCCGAGCTGGGCGACGCCCTCGGCACCGCCGCCCTGGAGGTGCTGCGCGGCCGCGGCATCGAGGTCTCGCTCGGCGTCTCGGTGGCCGAAGTCGGCGCCGAGTCCGTCAAGTTCACCGACGGCCGGGTGCTCCCCTGCCGCACGCTGATCTGGACGGCGGGGGTCGCGGCCAGCCCGCTGATCGGCACCCTGGACGCGGAGACCGTCCGCGGCCGGGTCGCGGTGACCGCCGAGATGCGGGTGCCGCAGTTCGAGGGGGTCTTCGCCCTCGGCGACGCGGCCGCGGTGCCGGACCTCGCCAAGGGCGACGGCGCGGTCTGCCCGCCGACCGCCCAGCACTCGGCCCGCCAGGGCCGGGCGGTGGCGAACAACGTGATCGCGGCGCTGCGCAACCAGCCGCTGGAGCCGTACTACCACAAGGACTTGGGCCTGGTGGTGGACCTCGGCGGCAAGGACGCGGTGTCCAAGCCGGTCGGTGTCGAGCTGCGCGGCGTCCCCGCCCAGCTGGTGGCCCGCGGCTACCACCTGATGGCGATGCGCACCAACGTGGCCAAGTTCCGGGTCGGCGCCAACTGGCTGCTCAACGCCACCGCCGGCGACGACTTCGTCCGCACCGGTTTCCTGGCCCGCCAGCCCGCCCGGCTGCGCGACTTCGAGTACACCGACGCCTACCTGACGAAGGATCAGGTGCGGGCGCACGCCCAGGCCCTGCTCGCCAAGGGCTGACCCGAACCGGCACAGCCGCCGCCCCCTGCCCCCGATGACCGGGGGCAGGGGGCAACGTCCTTTCCGCACGGGCTACTTCGCGGTCAGGTACATCCCGCTAGCATCCTGCCCCGCCGTGTTGCGGCACGCGTAGTTGCCGCTCGGCCGCGCGTACAGCAGGGTCAGGCACTGCCCGAGGGCCTGCTGGCCGTAGTAGTTGGGGTGCATCGACTCCTGCACGGTGCCCTGCGAGGAGCTGAGCCCGGCGTCCACGAACCGCGCCCACTCGCTGGTGGTGGCGGAGGGGGCGGTGGTGGACGTCGCCTGCCGGGTCGCCTTGGAGCAGACCTCACGGCCCTGGAGCATGTCGCCGAGGTCGAGGAACTGCGCACCCTTCGAGGCCGCGACGCCCGCCAGCGCGCGGGAGATCTGCGGCACCAGCGAGTCCCGCGCCCAGTCGGCGTCCCCGTTCCAGAACGGGCACCCGCCGGTGTCGGAGCGGCTCCAGCCACTCTCCGGGTAGCGCATCTCCGCGCTGCGCGGGATCGGCGAGGGGTAGGACTGCAGCACGATCCGGTAGTCCCCGGCCGTGTAACCGGCGCCGGACATCACGGCCCGGATCTCGTCCAGCGCCTTGCCGACGCCGGCCATAGCGGCGGGCATCCGGGAGTCGATCGCGGCCTGCTGGTCGTCGTTGCAGTAGGAGTACCAGACCAGGTAGTCGGAGACGCAGGTCGTGATCACATCGGAGAAGCCGAGGTCGTTGCCGCCGATCGAGAGCGTGATCAGCTTGACGTTGTACTGGCTCGCGACGGCCGCGAGCTGGTCGGCCTGCGGGGCCTCGCCCTTGAACGACTGGCCGCCGTTGGCGGCGCGGTAGACGTTGGCGGCGACGGCTCCGGAGCAGGCCAGGTTGAGCTGGGTCTGCGTGACGGGGGCACTGCGGACCTCGGCGACGTCCGAGCGGTCGCACCCGCTCGCGTAGGTCGCGCCGTACACCCGGGCCGGATCGTACGCACTGCCGGTCCAGGCCCGGTCGGTACTGGCCCGACTGCCGCTGGTGACAACGGAGTTGCCCTTCCAGCGGCCGGCCTCGCCGGAGATGTAGCTGTCACCCATGCTGACGCTGGCCGTCGCACCGGAGGGCGTGGCGGCCCGGGCGGGGGCGGCGGCGAAGGCGACCAGGCCGGCCGCGCTCAGCGGAAGGGTGAGGACTGCGGCGAGCAGTCGCCTCGTGAAGCGGGTGGTTCTGCGGGTGATGCTCGAACACATTTCGGGCACGGCGGAACTCCTGCGGTCGGTCTCGCCCGCTGTGTGGGGGCGGGGAGACGCGTAGGTGAGGGTAGGCCGCCGGCCGGTGGCGAGGAGAACATGACATGCCCGCGCTTGTTACCGCTAGGTATCTGCACCAGGTTTCTCGCTGTGTTACCGGTCGGTTCAGATCAGTCGCGAGACGTCACCGCCCGTTCCCAGTACGGCCGCCAGATCGTCGGCCAGCCGCCGCGCGTCGGCGGGATCCAGCTCCGCCACGGTGATCCGCAGGCCGGGCGGGGACTCCACGCGGAACCGCGCTCCGGGCGCCGCGACCCAGCCTCGCTGCACCAGCGCGCCCAGCACGGTGGTCTCGTCCGGGACCGGCACCCAGACGTTGAGCCCGCTGGCGCCGTGGGCCTCGATGCCGCGCGCGGCCAGCTCGCCGATCAGCGCGTCCCGCCGCGCCCGGTAGGCGGCGGCCACCCGCGCCGGCGGCGCGGCGTCGGCGCGCCACAGTTCGGCGACGGTGCACTGCAACAGGTGGCTGACCCAGCCGGCGCCCAGCCGCTGGCGCCCCAACACCCGCCCGATGGTCTCCGCATCCCCGACCGCGTAGGAGAGCCGGAGGTCCGGCCCGTACGCCTTGGCCGCCGAACGGACCACCGCCCAGTGCTCCGACCCGGCGCCGGCCAGCGGGTGGTAGGGCTGGTCGACGATGCCGTGGCCGTGGTCGTCCTCGATCAGCAGCACGCCGGGGTGCTCGGCCAGCACCGCGCGCAGCGCCTGCGCCCGCCCGGCGGTCAGCGCGGCTCCGGTCGGGTTCTGCGCCCGGCAGGTGACGATGACCGCGCGGGCGCCGCCCTCCAGCGCCCGGGCGAGCGCGTCGGGCAGCGGCCCCTCGTCGTCCAGCCGGACGGACGCGGCGCGCAGCCCGAGCGCCGGCAACAGGTCCAGCAGGCTCCCCCAACCCGGGTCCTCGACGGCGACGGTGTCGCCGGGGCGCAGCCGGGTGACGAGGATCCGTTCGATGGTGTCGAGCGAGCCGGAGGCGATGGCGACCGGACCGGCGGGCAGGCCGTCGGCGCGGAACCCCTCGGCGGCGAGGGCGAGCAGCCCGGGGTCGGCGGCGGGGTGGCCGTAGCGAACCGGGTCCCGGCGGGCGGCCTCGGCCGCGGCGGCGAGGGCCGGGGTGAGGTCGGGCAGCTGCGCCGGGTCCGGGTTCCCGTTGGAGAGGTCGCGGGCGTGCGGCGGGACGGGCATCCGGATCTGGTCGCGCGGGGTGGTGGCGGGCCGCGGGCGGATCCGGCTGCCCTTGCGGCCGGCGGTCTCGATCACGCCCCGGTCGCGGAGCAGCCGGTAGGCGGCGGCGACGGTGTTGGGGTTGACGCCGAGCTCGCCGGCCAGGTCGCGCAGCGGGGGCAGCGCGGTACCCGGCGCGAGCCGTCCGGAGCTGACGCCCTGCTCGACGTCGGCCGCGATTTCGCTGGCGCGCCGCCCCTTGATCGGATAGTCTCCTAGCACAAAACAGATTATGCACTAGTACATAGAGGTTGTCATGTCAGGCAGCGCCGCGTCCTACTCCCGCACCCCGCGCACCACCCCGACCCGCTACAAGGAGCGTGCGACCTGGGAGCAGGACGCCATCCACGCCATTCTGGACGCCGGCTACCTCTGCCACCTCGGCTTCATGGCCGACGGCGCCCCGGTCGTGCTGCCGACCATCTACGCCCGGGTGGGCGACCGCCTCTACATCCACGGCTCCACCGGCAGCCGGCCGATGCGCGGCGCCAAGGGCGACGAGGGCCTGCCGGTCTGTGTCACCGTCACCCTGGTCGACGGCCTGGTGCTGACCAAGTCCGCCTTCAACCACTCGATCAACTTCCGTTCGGTGGTCGCCCACGGCACCGCCCACCAGGTGACCGACCCCGAGGAGCTGTCGGTCGCGCTGGACGCGCTGGTCGACCAGACCGTCCCCGGCCGCTCCGCCGAGGTCCGCCCGGCCAACGCCAAGGAGCTGGCCGCCACCGCCGTCATCCGCCTCGTCCTGGACGAGGTCTCCGCCAAGACCCGGGCCGACGGCGCCGACGACGACGAGGAGGACCTCGGCCTCCCGCACTGGGCCGGCGTGGTGCCGGTGACCACGGTGTACGGCACGCCCGTGCCGCACCCCTCCACCACCGTTCCGCTCCCCGCGCACCTGCGCGACTTCACCGGCTGACGGGCCCGCCGATGCTGATCAGGTCCTGGGACAGGGGCGACGAGGCCGAATGGCGGGCCTGGCTCGCCGAGGGGCGCGACTTCGGCCTGCTCGCCGCCAACGGCCGCGACGGCGAGGGCCCGGTGCTGGTCCCGACGCACTTCCTGCTCGACGCGGAGGCCGGCGAGATCCTGCTCCACCTCGCCACGCCCAACCCGCTGCTCGCCGCCGTCCGCGCCGACCCCGCGGTGACCCTCGCGGTGACCGACGACTACGCCTTCGCCCCCGGCCACTGGCGCGGCGAGCCGGGAACGCCGACCAGCTACTACGCCTCGGTGCACTTCGTCTGCACGGCCGAGGTCGTCGAGGACGCGGCCGGGAAGGCGCGGATCCTCAACCGCCAGCTGGCGCACTTCCAGCCGGAGACGCCGGACACCCGGGTCACCCCCGGTGACGGCCCGTTCGGCCGGCTCCTGCCGGGCCTGCGCGGGCTGCGGCTGACCGTGCGCGAGGTGCGGGCCAAGTTCAAGTACGACGACAAGAAGCCCGTCCACGAGCAGCACGCCCTCGCGGACCGGCTCGCCGCGCGCGGGCACGGCCGGGACGCGGGCGTCCGCGCCCAGCTGCTCCGCCGCAACGCCCGCCGTACGGGGTAACGGCGCTGACGTGACGTCACCCGTTCGGACCCGTTCCCGGGCGGGCCGACGCAACCCCTGATCGAATGTGGGACGAATCCTGCCCATTCGGCCGTGCCGGCGGGCCCGTCCACTCGGGGAGCGCGTGTGACCACCACCCACACCCATCCGGCATCCGGCGAGGCGCACCTCGGGCACGTCGTCTTCATCTCCGCCGCGGCCGCGATGGGCGGGTTCCTGTTCGGCTACGACAGCGCGGTGATCAACGGTGCGGTGACCGGCATCCAGAAGCACTTCGGGGTCGGCAACGGCGAGACGGCCTTCGTGGTGGCCATCGCGCTGCTCGGCTCGGCGGCCGGCGCGGTGGCCGCCGGCCGTCTCGCCGACCACCTCGGCCGGGTCCGCACCATGCTGCTGGCCGCCGTGCTGTTCGCGATCAGCGGCGTCGGCTCGATGTTCCCGCCGACCATCCAGGTGCTCGCCACCTGGCGGGTGGTCGGCGGCGTGGCGATCGGCATCGCCTCGGTCATCGCGCCCACCTACATCGCCGAGGTCGCTCCCACCGCCTACCGCGGCCGGCTGGCCTCCTTCCAGCAGATGGCGATCGTGCTCGGCATCACCGTCTCCCAGCTCGCCAACTGGGCGCTCAACCAGGCCGCCGGCGGGGAGTCCACCGGCCACCTCGGTGGCGTCCAGGCCTGGCAGTGGATGCTCGGCGTGGAGGCGGTCCCGGCCCTGGTCTACGGGCTGATGGCGCTGGCCATCCCGGAGTCCCCGCGCTACCTGATCGCCGACCACCGCGAGGCGCAGGCCCGCAAGGTCCTGCTGGAGGTGGAGGGCGAGGGGGTGGACCTCGACTCCCGGGTCGCCGAGATCCGCGCCGTGCTGGAGTCCTCGCACAAACCCCGGATCAAGGACCTGCTGGGCGGCCGGTTCGGGCTGCTGCCGATCGTCTGGGTCGGTATCGGCGCCTCGGTGTTCCAGCAGTTCGTCGGCATCAACGTGATCTTCTACTACTCCTCGTTCCTCTGGCAGTCGGTCGGCATCAACGAGGCCAACTCGCTGCTGATCAGCCTCTCCACCTCGATCGTCAACGTGATCGGCACCGTGGTCGCGATGGTGCTGGTCGACCGGATCGGCCGCAAGCCGCTCGCGCTGGCGGGGTCGGCCGGCATGGCGCTCTCCCTGGGCACCGCGGCCTGGGCCTTCTCCTACCGGCAGGGCACCGGCGACACCGCCACGCTGGCCGACACGTACGCCACCGTCGCGCTGGTCGCCGCGCACGTGTTCGTGTTCTGCTTCGCCTTCTCCTGGGGCGTGGTGGTCTGGGTCCTGCTCGGCGAGATGTTCCCCAACCGGATCCGGGCGCTCGCCCTGTCCGTCGCCGCCTCGGCCCAGTGGATCGCCAACTGGGCGATCACGGTCAGCTTCCCCGACCTCGCCGACTGGAACCTGTCGGCGACGTACGTGATCTACGCCTGCTTCGCGCTGCTCTCCATCCCCTTCGTGGCCTTCTGCATCAGGGAGACCAAGGGCCGCGCGCTGGAGGAGATGGGCTGACCCACCGCCCGCGGCACCGCCGTCCACGCAACCGTCCACGCCACCCCCGTCCGCACCCCCGTCCGCAGCAGCACCGTCCACGCCGCCGTCGGCGGCCCGTCCCACCGAGAGGAAGCCATGCCTGAGCAGGGCGGCTCCCGGCAGAACGTCACCTTCCCGAGCAACGGCCGCGAGGCCCACGGCTACCTGGCCCGGCCACCGCAGGGCGTCGGCCCCGGCCTGGTGGTGGTCCAGGAGTGGTGGGGCCTCACCTCGCACGTCGCGGCGATGGCGGACCGCTTCGCCGCCGAGGGCTTCACCGTCCTCGCGCCGGACCTCTTCGGCGGCGCGACCACCCACGACACCGCCGAGGCCGCCCGGCTCAAGCGCGAACTCCCGGTCGAGCGGGCCGTGGTGGACCTGCGCGGCGCGGTCGACCACCTGCTCGGGCTGGACGGCGTGGTCGGCGACGCGGTCGGGGTGGCCGGTTTCTGCATGGGCGGCGGCTTCGCCCTGCTGCTGGCCGCCGCCGAGGGCGACCGGGTGGCGGCGGCGGTCCCGTTCTACGGGCTGCCGCCCGACCCGGACTTCGACTACCGGGGCCTGGCCGCCCACGTCCTCGGCCACTACGCCGAGCACGACCGCTCGATCCCGATGGACGCCGTCGACGAGGCGGCGATCCGGATCGGCGAGGCCACCGACGTCCGGCCCGAGATCCACTTCTACCCGGCCGGGCACGCCTTCATGAACGACGAGAACCTGCTTGGCACCTACGACGCGCTCCAGGCCCGGATCGCCTGGCGCCGCACACTCAGCTTCCTCTGGGGGCACCTCGGATAGCCGTCCGGCAGCGGCCCGCGCCGAAGGGCCGGTAAGACCCGAAAACCGGCTGGACAGCTGACAGTTCCCCAGTCATAGTCACCAGGTGCAGAGCCCTCCCCCACCCCCGCAGCGAGGCCGCTTCCCCTGGGCCGGCCGCAACTTCCGCATCCAGACCGCGGCCACCGTGATCAGCGGCCTCGGCAACGCCGGCGCCCCGATCGCCACCGCCTTCGCCGTCATGGAGAGCGGCGGCTCCACCGCCGAGGTCGGCTACGTCACCGCCGCCCGGCTGGTCCCGGTGGTCCTGCTGCTGATGGTCGGCGGTGCGCTCGCCGACCGCCTGCCGCGCCACCACGTCATGGTCGCGGCCAACCTGTTCAGCGCCGTCTCGCAGGCCGTGCTGGCCGCGCTGGTGCTGGCCGGGAACGTCCAGCTCTGGCAGCTGATGCTGCTCTCCGCCGCGGGCGGCGCCGGCCACGCCTTCTACTCCCCCGCCTCCGAGGGCATGATCCTGCAGAGCGTGTCCGCCGAGCACGCCGGCCGGGCCTTCTCGGTCTTCCGGCTGGCGCTCAACTCCGCCCAGATCGGCGGCATGGCACTCGGCGGCGCCCTCACCGCCGCCGTCGGCCCCGGCTGGGTGCTCGCCCTGGACGCCGGCTGCTTCCTGCTCGCCGCCTCGTTGCGGTTCCTCCTGGAGGCCGAGGCCGCCGCGCCCGCCGAACCCGGCGGCGGCATGCTGCGCGACCTGCGCGAGGGCTGGCAGGAGTTCGCCTCCCGCCGCTGGCTCTGGGTGATCGTGCTGCAGTTCGCCGTGCTGATGGCCTGCATCACCGCCGTGGACGCGGTGTACGGGCCGATCGTCGCCGAGCAGCGGCTCGGCGGGGCCCGCGACTGGGGCCTGGCCCTGGCCGCACACGGCGTCGGCCTGGTGGTGACCGGCCTGGTGATGGTCCGCTGGCAGCCGCGGCGGATCCTGCTGGTCGGCAACTGGGGCGTCTTCCTCTTCGGCCTGCCGGCCCTGGCGCTGGCCCTGACCGCGCCGCTGCCGGCCCTGGTCGCGGCGATGTTCCTCTCCGGCGCCGGGGTCACCGTCTTCGGCGTCAACTGGATGATCGCGCTCCAGCAGGAGATACCGGCCGAGGCGTTCTCCCGCGTCTCGGCGTACGACCACCTCGGCTCGCTCTCGCTGGCCCCGGTCGGCACGGCACTGGCCGGCCCGGCCGCGGACACGCTCGGCCTGTCCGGCGCCCTCTGGGCGTGTACGGCGCTCTGCCTGGTGCTGAGCGCCGTCGTCCTGCTCGACCCGCAGGTCCGCCGCCTCTCCCGGCGCACCGTCGGCCGGCCCGCCGACGCACCCTCGGAGCCCGCCTCCGCACGCTGACGCGCCCGGTGCGCCCCCGCGTGCGCCCTCCGGTCCGCAACCACCGACGGGCGCCGCTCGTCCGACCAGGTGATGACAGAGTCACTCCTGGGGGCACCGATGCCGAAGCCGTTGCTGTTCCTGGACGTCGACGGCGTGCTCAACCCGGTCTGCCCGGGGCCGGACGGCGACTTCGACGCGCACACCCTGCTCGGCCACACCGTGCTGCTGTCCGCCCGGCACGGCAGCTGGCTGCGCGAACTGGCCGAGGCGTACGAGCTGGTCTGGGCCACCACCTGGGAGGAGCACGCCAACACCCACGTCGCCCCGGCGATCGGCCTGCCCGACCTGCCGGTGGTCCGCTTCACCGGCTACCTCCCGCAGCCCGGCGACCCGCGGGTGCCGCTGATGGAGCTGTTCTCCGCCCGCAAGTGGGCACCGCTGCTGCGCTACGCCGGCGGCCGCCCGTTCGCCTGGATCGACGACGTCATCCCCGGCCGGCTGGTGCGCAACGCGTTCTGGCGCCGCGACCGCGTCCTGCTCCCGATCGACCCCGGCCAGGGCCTGGAGCGCCGGCACGTCGACCGGCTGCTCGCCCGCCCGCCACGCGCCCCGACCTTCCGGTCGCCGTTCAGCCGGTCGGCAGCCAGCTGACGTGCCCGGCCAGCAGCGCGTACCCGACGAACGCCACCGTGTCGATCAACGCGTGCGCCACCACCAGCGGCATCACCCGCCCCCACCGCCGGTACAGCAGGCAGAACACCGCGCCCATCACCATGTTGCCGACCAGCCCGCCGACCCCCTGGTACAGGTGGTACGAGCCCCGCAGCACCGAGCTGGCCACCACGGCGGCCGGCCACGACCAGCCCAGCTGCCCGAGCCGGCGCAGCAGGTAGCCGAGGACGACGACCTCCTCCAGGATCGCGTTCTGCCAGGCCGAGGCGACCAGCACCGGGATCCGCCACCAGACGTCCGGCAGCCCGGACGGCGCCACCGTCAGGTTGTAGCCGGCCGCCTGCGAGGCGAGGTAGAGCGCCAGCCCGGAGCCGCCGATCGCGGCCGCGACTGCGGCGCCGCGGCCGAGGTCGCGCAGCTTCTGCCCGAGGTCGAAGCCGAGCACCCGCAGCGAGACGCCCTCGCGCACCAGCAGGTAGCCGACCAGGACGACCGGCATGAGCCCGCGGCCGATGTAGTAGAGCTGCCAGGCGAGGTCCAGCCAGGGGCGGCCGGGGGCGCGCGAGGCGTTCAGGGTGGCGACCTGCTGGCCGAGGTTGAGCGTCTCGGTGAGCGAGCCGGTGAAGCTGATCAGCGCGCCGATGCCGCTGGCCCCGAGGGAGAGGCCGAGGACGGTCAGCAGCTCGACGCCGAGCAGCCGACGCGTCGGCTTCGCGGTCTCCGGTTCGGTCGAGGCGGTGGTCACGGCGTGCTCCAGCGGTGCGGCGTCGCTCCGGCCGTCGGCCGACCACCGGAGCGGTCATCCTTCCACAGGAGGGGGACTAACCGACCGGCCAGGTGTGGACGGGCTCGCCGCCGCGCATGTACTCGACGTAGCGCCGGGTCATCGCCGCGAGCGCGGCCGGCCGGTCCATCCCGAACTGCTCGCGCAGCCGGTGGAACGTGGCGCTCTGCCAGGAGGCGCCGTTGACCCGGCGCAGGCAGCGCTGCTCGATGATGCCGAGGTAGCGGTCCCGGTCGGCCGGCTCCACACCCCACTCGTCCAGCCCCTGATGGGCCATCGGGAGCAGTTCGTTCAGGATCAGGTCGACGGCGGGGACGGTCGTCATGCCGCCGCGCCCGGCCCGGCCGTGCCGCGGCCACTGGAAGACCGCGTCGATGCCGTACCGGGCGGCCTGCCGGAAGTTCTCGTCGGCCCGCTCGAACGGCAGCCTGGTCCAGATCGGCCGGGGCTGCTCGGCCAGCACCCGCACCAGGCCGTAGTAGAAGGCCGCGTTGGCCAGCGTGTCGGCCACGGTCGGCCCGGCCGGCAGCGCCCGGTTCTCCACCCGCAGGTGCGGCACGCCGCCGCTGACGTCGTAGACCGGCCGGTTCCACCGGTAGATGGTGCCGTTGTGCAGCCGCATCTCGGCGAGCCGCGGCACGCCGCCGGAGGCCAGCACCTTGCCCGGGTCCTCGTCGTCGCAGATCGGCAGCAGCGCGGGGAAGTACCGCAGGTTCTCCTCGAACAGGTCGTACGCCGAGTCCACCCAGCGCTCGCCGAACCAGGTGATCGGGCGCACGCCCTGCGCCTTGAGCTCCGCCGAACGGGTGTCGCAGGCCTGCTGGAAGAGCACCGGCCTGGTCTCCCGCCAGAGCTCCCGCCCGAACAGGAACGGCGAGTTGGCGCCCAGCGCGAGCTGCGGGCCGCAGATCGCCTGGGCGGCGTTCCAGACCGAGGAGAACCGCTCGGGGGTGACCTGCAGGTGCAGCTGCAACGAGGTCGCCGCGGCCTCGGCGACCATGGTGATCGACTCCAGCTGGAGGTGCTCGACGCCCTCGATGTCCAGCGTGATGTCCTCGCCGCGCGCGGCCAGGATCTGGTCGCTGAGCAGGCTGTAGCGCTGGTTGAGGGACATCGCGTCCAGCCCGGTGTGGTCGTGTTCCAGGGTCGGCAGGATGCCCACCATGACGATCCGCGCGCCGGCCTCGGCCGCCCGCCGGTCGGCGTAGCGCAGCCCGGTGTCGATCTCCTCGCGCAGCTCCTCGAACACGTGGCCGCAGAGCCGGTGCGGGGTGATGTTCACCTCGATGTTGAACTGGCCCAGCTCGGTCTGGAAGTCGCTGGAGCCGATGGCGCTGAGCACCTCCGCGTTGCGCATCACCGGCAGGCCCTGCTCGTCGGCCAGGTTGAGCTCGATCTCCAGGCCCATCACCGCCCGGGGCCGGTCGAAGCGGTCCTCCCGCAGCATCCGTCCGAGCGCGTCGAGACAGGACTGGAGCTTGCGGCGGTAGAGCTGCCGGTCCGACAGGTCAGCCCGCGTCGCCACGACCTTCTCGCCCATGGGTCCCCTCCTCCTGAGCCGCCCGGCCGAGCGACCGTGCATGCATCATGCCCACCTCGAAGATCGATACCCGATTGCTTCGAACGGCTTGCAATGCAAGGAAACTGACGGACTTTCAGCACATCCGCCGACTTGCCCGGCGCCACCGCCTGTGATAAACAGGTCACCCTGCGCACCTGTTCGATAGAATTCGCACTGCGCCAAGGCCGGCCCGCTGCTGCTCCGAAAACCTCGTCGACGGCAGCGGCCGTACCAGCACCGCGATCATGCACAACCGGACACGGCCAGGTCCCGTCACCGACGACACACCGCGCCATGCCGGTATGCCGCACTCGCACGCCGATCTCGCACGGAGAGGCGACCCCGCCATGACTCTGCAGACCCCCCAGCCCCCGCCCAGTGCCCTGCGCGCGGTCCTCGCCGCGCTCGACTCGGAGGACGCGCTGCGCCAACCCGCCGCCGCAGCGCTGCGTCATCCGGCCGGACCGCTGCTCCCCGCGCACCCGCTCGCGGTCCACGTCCTGGACGGGCCGCGCCCGGAGCTCACCGCCGCCCGGCGGACGGGCTGGCGCTTCCTGATCAAGGACGGCAGCGAGGTCGCCGCCGCGGCCGAGGTGGTGCAGGGGGCCGAGGGCCACACCTTCTCCCACTTCACCGCCGGGCCCTACCTGGACTCCACCGTCCGGGCACTGCGCCAGGCCTGGCAGCTCGCCCAGACCTCACGGGCCCGCCGGCAGCCCCGGCTGCTGACCTTCCCGGGCCAGTACGCGACGGCGCTGTGGCTGCACGGACCGGACGCCGACGCGGCATCGGACCTGCTGATCCCGCTGGCGCCGGCCCCGCTCGGGGTCACCGCGCACCGCGCCTACCCCGCGGCCGACCTGCTGCCGGTGCTGGCCCGGGCGCCACTGGGCCGCCCCCTGCTGCTCGGCTCCTCCTGAGCACCCCTCGGCCCGGACGCTCCCGGGCCTGAGCACCCCTCGGCCCGGACGCTCCCCAACCCGAGCACTCCCCTGCCCGAGCGCTCCCCGGCGGGCTCCCCCGCCGGTCGCCCCCCCGGTCGCCGGGTCGCCCCGGCCGGCCGCCGTTGCACGCTCCGCTTCGCCCGCCCCACCCGGACGGGCCATCAGGCATGGCCCCACCGGGCCAGCCACCTGGTGGCCCGTCCGGGCGCTTTTTCCGTCCGCCGCCACCCGAACGGGTGATCTCTGCCCCCGGGTTGTGGCGCATGTCACCAAATGGCTGCGCGATCGTCCCGGGATGCCGACACTGGGAACCAGCGTGGAAGGACCACCTGTCCTACCCACTTGAGCGCCGGTCCACACCTGCCCGGCGCCGGACAGGATCCGACTACCGCGGCGGCTCCCGACGGCCATCCGAACGGCGCCGCACCACGGGGAGGATCGCAGAGCGAAGCGAGGGTACGTATGTGCCAGCACCGTCCTGAGTGCCCGTCGGCCGAGTCCGAGGACCGCGAGGCGGCCGTACCGGTGGCCTGCCACCCGGAGCAGGGTTGGAGCCTGCTCTGCAACGGCGTCCTGCTCTTCGAGGACACCGGCGAACTGCTGCCCGACGGCCGGGTGATCGCCCCGCGCCGCCCCGTCGCCCACGCGGCCTGACCCGCCGCCGGCGGGGGCGGCGGCCGACAGACGCAGCGGAACGGGCAGGGCCCCGGCGGAACACCTCCCAGTCGAAGACCGGGAGTGC
>NZ_JBHJUK010000141.1:0-22493 GCF_042266225.1 Kitasatospora sp. NPDC056181 | reverse complement strand
CGTCCCCGGGTACAGCCACAGCTTCCCCGTCGACTTCTCCGTGGCCACGATGTCGTCCCGGCCGTCCCGGTTCAGGTCACCGACCGCCAGGTTGCTCATCCCGTTCCAGCCACCGTTGCCGATCATCACCCGGCTGCCCAACGTCCCCGTACCGGTCCCCGGGTACGACCAGAGCTTCCCGGTCGACACCTCGACCGCCACCAGGTCCTTCTTACCGTTCCCGTTGAAGTCACCCGCCGTCAGGTTCGTCATCCCGGGGTCGGCCGGGCCGTCCTCACGGATGGACTTGTTGCGGACCGGCACGAAGGTGCCGTAGCCCGAGTAGTACGGGTAGGGGATCTCGCGGTAGTGGACGCCGCTGCCGGTGAACTCGTAGCCCATGTAGTGGCTGGAGTCGGTCCACTTCTCGAACAGCACCACGTGGCCGTTGGCCCCGCTGTTGTCGTTGAGCAGCGCGTCGCCGGCCTTGAGCTCGCCCTTGCTGATGTGCTCGGTGACGCCCCGCGGGCCGAAGGTGTCGGTGGTCAGCGAATCGCCGAGCTTCCAGGCCATCGAGACGTAGCCCGAGCAGTCGGTGCGGTAGCCGTTGTGCGAGCCGGTCCAGCTGTATTCGAGGCCGATGCCGACCCAGGTCTTGGCGCGGCGGACCGCCTCGCTCCGGGTGACCGCCGGGGCCAGGACGGAGGCGGACGCCGACGAACCGTCAGCGGCGGGCGCCTGGGGGATTCCGACCGGCTGGCCGGCGCCGCCGTACTCGCCGCCCGCGACCGGGGTGACGGCGGCCGGAGCGGAGGCGGGCTCGGCGGCGAACGCGGTACCGCCCTGGACGACCAGGCCGAGCGAGAGCGAACCGGCTATGCCGAGAGCGACGGCGGACGTGCGGAGGTAAGCCTTGCGGGACATGAGCACTCCTGGAATGACATGGGGAAGAACGGTGCGGCGCGAGGGCGCACGGACCACCGGAGAGGGAGCGCCGGAGGAATTCCGGCACGACTTGGAGAGCCGCGGCGTGGAGAGCCGCGGCACAGGAGAATCGCGAACAGAGAGCCGCGAGCTGAGAGCCGCCGCGCGCAGGAGCGCGACGTGAACGGCCACTTCGCGGACGCGCGCCCTGTGGAGGAGCGCGGCGTGGACGGCCGTCAGCAGGCGAGGGAGACGCGCCAGGACTGGAAGGCCGGGGACCGCGAGAGGGCGGCGGAACACATGGCCAGCGAATGGGCGGGGGCGCTGTCGCCACTCCCGCCGCTGGTGAAGAGGACGAGGTCGATCGAGTCCCGCCCGGCTCTCGACTGGACGTGCTCCAGGCCGCCGCACGGATCGGCGTGGGCCCAGAGCACGTCCTTCAGGACGTGGGCGTCGGCGGCGGTGGGCACACGCCGGTCGGGGCTCGTCAGGGTGAGTCGGACAATGTGCATCGGGCTCGGTTCATGCGGCCGGTGCCGCGGGCGGCGGTCACTTCTTGTTGTCCCAGCTGATGCTGCCCGGGTCGCCCAGGCCACCCTTGCCGTCGCGGGAGAGGTCACCCGTGACGGGGTCGCCCAGAACGGGATCGCCCAGGCCGGGGTCGCTCGCCGCGGACACGCCCGCCACGGTGGCCGGTGCGGCGGAGGCGGCGACGGCAGGCAGAGCGAGCGTGGCCACCACTGCCGCAGCCGCGAGGACACCGGAGACGCGAGCGGTAATCCGCATGGAGAACAACCCCCTGGTTGATGGTCGGTCGGTACTTCGGACGGACGCCGGCTTCGTTCCCGCCGTCCCACCGGCTCCGGGGCTCTGCGCCCCGCGGCTCGGTGATTCACATCCTGCAAGCCCGGACCGGTACTCCGGAAGGCCTCTTCTGAGGCATCATCAGGCCTGGCAGCATGGCGCCACCCCACTCGCCACCGCCGCCCGCACCGCCCCACGGACGCATCGTCAGATCACCTTGCACACACATGTACGAACTGTGAGAATCGCACATGCGGCCTTTACAGACGGCCGCGCGCATCGTCGAGACCGGGGGTAATCGTGCTCGAAGTGCTGGGACTTGGCCCAACGGCGGAAGCCGTCTACGCGGCCCTGCTGGCCGAGCCCGGGTGCCGGGTCACCGACCTGTGCCGCCGGTTCGGCCTCTCCGAGACCGCCGTCAGGGAGGCCCTCGACCAACTCGCGGACCTCACGCTGCTGCGCCCCTCCCAGGAGGTCTTCGGCGCGCTGCGGCCGGTCAGCCCGGCCGTCGGCCTGGAGGCCGTGATCCGCCGCCAGGAGGACGAACTCGCCCGCCGCCAGCAGGAGTTGGCAGCCAGCAAGGCCGCCGTCGCGCAGGCCGTCGCCGCCTACGCGGACCTGGTGCCCAACACCACCTCGGACGCCACCGAACGCCTGGTCGGCATGGACGCGATCCAGGCCAAGCTCGAAATGCTGGCGCGCGACCTGCAGCAGGAGTTCCTCGCCGCGATCTCGGGCGGGGCGCAGTCCCAGGCCAGCATGGACGCCGCCCGCCCGCTCGACCAGGACGCGCTGGAGCGCGGTGTCGCCATGCGGACGCTCTACCAGGACAGCGCCCGCAACGACCAGGCCACCCACGCGTACGCCCAGTGGCTCACCGGGCTCGGCGGCCAGGTGCGGACGGCGCCGCTGCTGCCGCCCCGGCTGCTGGTGTTCGACCGGCACACCGCCGTGGTCCCGATCGACCCGACGCAGACGAGGCTCGGGGCCCTCTGCACGAGTGAGCCCGGGCTGGTCGCCTCCCTCGTCGCCCTGTTCGAACAGGCCTGGTCCACCGCCGTGCCGCTCGGCGCCGACCAGCCCACCCATCACGACACCGGCCTCACCCCGGCCGAACGCGACCTGCTCCGGCTACTCGGGACGGGCCTGACCGACGAGGCCGCCGGCAAGCGGCTCGGGATCTCGGTGCGCACCGTGCGCCGCCAGATGTCCGCCCTGATGGAGCGCCTCGACGCCGCCAGCCGCTTCGAGGCCGGCCTCAAGGCGGCCCAGCGCGGCTGGCTGTAGGCGGGCACCGGCCCCGGGACGACCGGACCCCTCCCTCGCCGTACCGGCCGCCGGTACGGCGAGGGCCCGCCGAACCCGGGGTCTCCCGGAGCCGGCGGGCCCTCGTCCGCGTCGTGGGCGGGCGGGCGTCTACTCGGCGTCGGTGGCCGCCGCGGCCAGCCCCGCCGACCACTTCTCCTCGACCCTGCCGAGCTTCCAGTACGCGATCGCGGCCGCCCAGGTCAGCACGAACAGGGCCACGATGGCGTACCCGACGAGGTTGAGGTCCAGCCCGCCGACCCAGGCGACCGGCCCGCTGGTGATGTCCAGCTTCTCGCCCAGCAGCCCGATCAGCTCGATCGAGCCGATGACCAGCGCGACCAGCACCGAGAGGCCGGTCACGGTCAGGTTGTAGTAGATCTTCCGGACCGGCTTGGAGAACGCCCACTCGTAGGCGAAGTTCATGAACGAGCCGTCGATGGTGTCCAGCAGGCTCATGCCGGCCGCGAACAGGACCGGCAGCACCAGCAGCGCGTACCAGGGGAGCTGGAAGGCCGCCGCACCGCCGGCCAGGACCAGCAGCGAGACCTCGGTCGCGGTGTCGAAGCCGAGGCCGAAGAGCAGGCCGACCGGGTACATGTGCCACGGCTTGGTGACGGCCCTGGTCACCCGGCCCAGGATGCGGTTCATGAAGCCGCGCCTCTCCAGCTGCGCCTCCAGCTCGGCCTCGTCGTACTCGCCGTCCCGCATCTTGCGGAACACCTTGAGGATGCCGTTGAAGGCGCCCAGGTTGATCAGGCCGAGCAGCAGCAGGAACGTCCCGGAGACGGTGACGCCGATCAGGCCGGTGGCCTCGTGCAGGGCGGAGTCGTCCGCCTCGACCTGCCCGGCGAGCGACTTGATCCCGAAGGCCAGCAGCGCGCAGAGGCCGAAGACGATCGACGAGTGGCCCAGCGAGAACCAGAAGCCGACCGAGAGCGGCCGCTTGCCCTGGCCCATCAGCTTGCGGGTGGTGTTGTCGATGGCCGCGATGTGGTCCGCGTCGAAGGCGTGCCGCATGCCGAGGGTGTAGGCGGTGAGGCCCATGCCGGCGCCGAACACCTGCCCGCCGACGTCGTAGTGCTCGGGCGCGATGACCGCGAGCAGCGTGACCCAGCCGATCAGGTGCAGGGCGAGGATGAAGCCGCCCATGCCGGCCAGGCGGATCCACTCCTCGCGGGTGAGCCGGTCGCGCCATCTGACGGCGGTGGCACCTGCGGCGGGGCTGGACATCGTGTCGTCCTTTCGGCGGTACATGCGGAGCCGGGCCATCTTTCCCTCGATGGGGAAGTACTTGCAAGTCATGCGCAACTACGGGATGGGGGCGAGCGGTGCACGGGGGCGCGAAGGGGTGCGTTCCGGAAGCGCGTACGCCCTCCCGAAGATCGTCATGCACCGTACAAATCCCCGTAACCTCCGAAACCTTTCACCTGCGCGTCTACGCGCGGATACTCAGGTTCTACGCGCGAATACTCGGGCGCCGACACCTCAACTCCCCACGGAGGAACGGCAAATGATCCGCATTCGAACGGCTGCTGCCCTGGCCGCCTCGACCCTCCTCGCGGCAGGCCTCACCAGCCTCGCCCCCACCGCCTCGGCCACCCCCACGGCCGCGACCGCCCCGGCCACGGCCAGCACCGCCGTCAGCGCGACCCCCCACCGCGTGCTGTTCGACAACAGCAAGGGCGAGACCGCCGGCAACGCCGACTGGATCATCTCCACCGCCCAGCCCGACCCGCTGGCCCAGAACGCCAACCCCACCACCGAGAAGAGCTGGACCGGCGCCCTCTCCGCGTGGGGCGTCGCCCTCCAGAAGACCGGCCAGTACAGCCTCAAGACCCTCCCGGCCGGCTCCGCCATCAGCTACGGCACCGGCGCCGCGCTGGACCTCGCCAACTTCGACACCTTCGTGATCCCCGAACCGAACATCCGGTTCAGCACGGCCGAGAAGGCCGCCCTGATGCGCTTCGTCCAGAACGGCGGCGGGCTCTTCCTGATCTCCGACCACAACCAGAGCGACCGCAACAACGACGGCTGGGACTCCCCCAAGATCATCAACGATCTGCTCACCAACAACGGGGTGAACAACAACGACCCCTTCGGCTTCTCGGTCGACCTGCTCAACATCTCCACCGACAACCCGCGCGCGGTCAACGACGCCGCCGACCCGGTGCTGCACGGCCCCTTCGGCACCGTCACCGGCTCCATCCTGCGCGCCGGCACCACGTTCACCCTCAAACCGGCCGACAACCCGTCGGTCAAGGGCCTGCTCTACCGCACCGGCTACAGCGGCAACACCGGCGCCTTCTTCGTCACCAGCAGCTACGGCTCCGGCCGGGTCGCGATCTGGGGCGACAGCTCCCCCGCCGACGACGGCACCGGGCAGTCGGGCAACACCCTCTTCAACGGCTGGAACGACCCGGCCGGCACCGACGCCGCCCTCGCGCTCAACGCCACCTCCTGGCTCAGCAAGGCGTGACGCCGGGGCCCGTCAGGGCGCAGCACCGGGCCTGGCGGGGCCCGGTCGCCGGGCCCTGCCGGGGCGTGACGCCCGGACGCGGCGGGGCGTGACACCCGGGCCCGCTCCGGCTCACCAGGAAATCGGCGGCATCCTCCCCTAGGGTCGGAATGCTGACGCCTGCGGCGCGGGCGGGCCCACCCGGCCCGCCCCGCACCGTGGCCCGCCGAGCGGGAACCCCGCCCCAGCCGGGCTCCCGCCGACCCGGGACTCCCGGGACCCGATGGGAGCGGCCATGCCCTCGTACCCCTACCGCACCATCCGCGAGGACCTGCGCGTCCCGCTGCCCGACGGCACCGGGCTGTACGCCCGCCTCTGGCGCCCGGTGACCGACGACCCCGTCCCCGCGCTGCTGGAGTACTCCGCCGGACGCCTCACCGACTGGACCGCCTCCGACGACGCGCGCCGCCACCCCTGGTACGCCGGGCACGGCTACGCCTCCGTCCGGGTCGACCGGCGCGGCCACGGCAACTCGGGCGGCACCCCCGACGACGCCACCGACCTCCCGGACGGGGCCGCCGTCGTCGCCTGGCTCGCCGGCCGCCCCTGGTGCAGCGGCCGGATCGGCCTGCTCGGCACCGGCCCCGACGGCGCCACCGCCCTGCGGCTCGCCGCCCACGCCCCCGACGCCGTCCACGCCGTGGTCGCCGCCTGCCCCGAGACCGGCCTGCGCCCCGGCGGCGCCGTCCCCGCCGCCGACCTGCACGCCCGCGCCACCGCCCGCCTCGCCGACGCGGCCCGCCCGCCGGACCCGCAGTACCTCGGCGACGACTGGCGGCCCCGGTGGCAGGAGCGGCTCGCCTCCCTGGAACCACCCTTCCCCGGCTGGCTCGCCGACGCCCCGCCCGACGACCCGCCCGCCACCGCCGCCGTTCCCACCCTCGCCGTCGCCGGCTGGGGCGACCCGTCCTGCGCGCTGCTGCTGCGCCTGCTCGCCTCCGGGGCCGTCCCGGTCCGTGCCGTCCTCGGCCCCTGGCCGCACGGCCTGCCCGACGAGATCCTCCCCGAGACCCTCCGCTGGTGGGACCACTGGCTCCGGGACATCGACGCCGGCGCCCTCAAGACCCCCGTCCTGCGCAGCTGGATCAGCACCCGCTGGACCGGCGAGGAGTCCTGGCCCTCCCCCGACGTCCGCGACATCCACTACGGCCTCGACGGCCCGCTGCGCACCGCCGGCACCGCCTCGGACGACCGCCACGTCCAGGTCCGCTCCCCCCAGCACACCGGGCTCAACGCCGGCGCCTACGTCCCGGCCGGCCGGCCCGCCGACCAGCCGCCCGACCAGCGGGAGGAGGACGGGCGCTCCGTCTGCTTCGACTCCCAGCCGCTGCCCGAGCCGCTCGAACTCCTCGGCACGCCGTCCCTGCGGCTGCGCCTGCGCCCCTCGCCCGCCCCCGGCCTGGTCGTCGCCCGCCTCTGCGACGTCGCCCCCGACGGCACCTCCGTCCTGCTCACCCGCGGCGCCCTCGTCACCTCCCCGTCGGAGCCGGACGCCACCGTGGAACTCGCGGCCGCCGGCACCACGGTCCCGCCCGGCCACCGGCTGAGGCTCGCCCTCTCCTCCACCTACTGGCCGTGGCTCTGGCCCGACCCCGACCCCGCCGGCTACGGCCTCGACCCGTCGCACAGCACGCTGACGCTCCCGGTGCGCCACCTCGCCGCCGACTCCGGAGCCGCCCCCGTCACCTTCGCCTCCCCCACCCTCCCGCTCCCGCCCCCCGTCCACACCACCGAGCCCCTCACCGCCCGCCCCGAGCGCCTCACCATCCACGACATCGCCCGCCACGAGTGGCGCACCGAGCTCTCCCCCGCCGGCGACGGCACCCGCACCCACCCCGACGGCCTGGTCCGTGACGAGCACACCGTCACCGCCTACCGCATCCTCTCCGCCACCCCCACCAGCGCCCAGGCCCGCACCGACCGCACCGTCCGCCTCGAACGCCCCGCCATCGGCTGGGACATCACCCTCCAGACCCGCACCGAACTCCGCTGCACCCCCACCCACTTCCTCGCCCACACCCGCCTGACCGCCCTCGAAGCCGGCGACGTCGTCTTCACCCGCGACTGGCAGCAGCAGATCCCCCGGGAAGCGTGATCCGACACCTCGGGGGCAGACATCCGAGCTACTGTGGATGTCATGACTGCGGCCTACGAGGATGTGCCCTTCAGCGAGCTGCTCCACCGGCCCGCTGCCACCACCAGCAGACTCGACGCCGTCCGAGCCCTGAGACTGCGACGCCGCGATGCCGGGGATCTCGCGCTGATGCGCGTCGACCAGCTGGAACAGGACACCACCGTCGTCGACTTCACCGCGCGCCTGCTGACCGGCCTGGTGCGGACCGGGAACGTCACCGCCCTGCGCGCAGCCCTGCCCGAGGCCCTGCCATGGATCACGTTCCTTCCCGACGAGGATGTGGACGCCCTCCTCAGCGAGTTGGTGGACGTCGCACGCGGCGCGGTGGCCCTGGAGAACCTCGCCCCGATCGCCCTCCTGCTCACGCAGTGGCGCCACAGCGCGGAGGTCTACGCAGACCCCGCCCTGCACGCCCTCCTGACCCGGGAACCGGAAGGTGACCTCGGGCCCGTTCCCGCGCCAGGAGAAGCCAGGTGAGCCCCAAGCGCGGCGACCGGGCGGCACCTCCCACCCGCCGACGACGAGTACGACCTGCGCTTCGCGAGCTCCGAGGCCGCCGAAGGCTGGGAGCAGCTGGCCCGCCAGGCCCCCGGCAACCTCCGCCGTGCGTTCGAGAGAATCCGCGCCACGCCGCGTGCCGGCGACCAACCCGGCCGCCAGCACCGTCTCAAGGGTGCCTTGGGGACCGGCACCTTCAAAGGCGCGGAGCTCGAACGTTGGCAGTACGAGGTCACCGGCGGCGGGCGCGTCTGGTACCTCGTCGACGTCGCCGGTCGGACGGCCTGGATCACCTACGCCGGCACCGGCCACCCCAAGGCCACCGACTGACCCGCGCCCTCACTGCTGCGGTCGGCCCTCCGCCACCAGCGCCAGCGCCTCCCCCAGGTTGTACTCCGCGATCGCCCGCATCGCGTCGCGGTGCGGGAAGTCCCCGTCGAGCAGGCGCAGCGGGCCGGCGACGAGGGAGAGGCGCATCGCCAACGCGTAGAGGGCGAGGCGGTGTTGGTCGAGGTCATCGGTGTGCAGGTGGTGGTAGTGGCTGCCGAAGCGGATCCGGAGGAAGGCGTGCTCCCATTCGGGGTCGAAGTGCATCAGCCCCTCGATGTCGATGAGCACCGGCTCGCCGGCCGTGTCCACCAGCACGTGGTCGGGCCCGAGTTCGCCGTGCACCAGCCCGTACCGGCTGCGCGGGCGGACCACCGCGTACCGGGTGTGCAGCAGGGCCGCGAGCCGGTCGCGGGCGGCGGCGATCCGCGCGTCCCGGCGGGCCGCCTCGGCGAGGTCGGCGAGGGCCCGGTCGTGGACCAGCTGTTCGCAGGAACGGCCGTGTGACGTACCGCCGTTGTCGAGCAGCGCGAGCTTGCCGTAGGCCGCCGTGCCGCCGCTTCGGCGCAGCACGTCGAGGGTGCGGCCGAGCCGGGCCAGGACCGGCTGCGCCGCGCGCGGGTCGCGATCGAGGAGTGTTTCGAGGTTCTCGCCGGGGACGTCCTCGACCACCGCGGCGTCCGCGGGGACGTGGTCCCCGCTCCGGTCGGCGAGGTGCAGGCGCGGTGTCCGCACGCCGACGGCCGTCAGCCGCCGGTGCGCCGCCTCGAAGAGGTCGAGCCCGGAGGCGTGCGCCAGCGGGTCGGCGTCGTCAGCGACCGCGCCGGGCCAGTAGTTCTCGGCGTCGCCCCAGACGTACGCGACCGCCGTCCCGCCGTCGTCGAACGCGAGCCGGTAGACGCCCTTCTTGCTCCCGCCCCGCAGCCGTTCGACGCCGTCCAGCCGCCGCCCGGCCCCGTACGCCGCCCGTGCCAGAGCCGCCAGTTGCCCCTGCGTCACGCCCGTCGTCACGCCCGTCGTCACACCCATGCGCCGCTCTCCCCCTCGTCGTCGAAGCGGAGGACAGCATAGAGACTCAAAGCATTACTTATGACTTTACCGGCCCATCAAGGAAGTGTTTATATATATCCATGAAGACACTGGGCCTGATCGGCGGCATGAGCTGGGAGTCCACCGCCGAGTACTACCGGACGCTCAACCAGCTCACCCGCGAGCGCCTCGGCGGCCTGCACTCCGCCCGGCTGGTGCTCTACTCCGTCGACTTCGCCGCCGTCGAGCGCCTCCAGGCGCAGGGCCGCTGGACGGAGGCCGGCGAGCTCCTCGCCGACGCGGCGCGCTCGCTGGAGGCCGCCGGCGCCGAACTGCTGCTGATCTGCACCAACACCATGCACCGGGTGGCCGACCAGGTCGAGGCAGCCGTCTCCGTCCCGCTGCTCCACCTCGCCGACGCGACCGCCGACGCCGTCCGGGCCGCCGGCCTGCGCCGGGTCGGCCTGCTGGGAACGGCGTTCACGATGGAACAGGACTTCTACCGCGGCCGGCTGGAGGCGCACGGCCTCACCGTCCTCGTCCCCGACGCGGCCGGGCGCGCCCTCGTCCACCGAGTCATCTACGAGGAGCTCTGCCTGGGCGTCGTCCGCGAGGAGTCGCGCGCCGGATACCGGCGGGTGATCGAGGAGCTGGTCGCCGACGGCGCCGAGGGCGTGATCCTCGGCTGCACCGAGATCGAGCTGCTGGTCGGCGACGGGGACAGCCCCGTCCCGCTCTTCCCGACCGCCCGTCTGCACGCCGAGGCCGCCGTCGGGGCGGCACTCGCGGGCGACGAACGGCTCGCGGGCGACGGACGGTAGGCCCCGCGCCGCCGTCCCCTGCGCGGCGGCGCGAGGCCCACGGGCTCAGGAACGCCAGGACGGAGCGGTGACGATCGCCTTGAGCTGTTCGAGGCTGAGCGCGGGCTGGCCGGGCCGGGCGGTGTAGCCGTTCTCGCCGTTCTGCTCGAAGATCTCGATCTTCCGGCCGTCCGCGTAGTAGACCGCCGCCGACCAGTGCAGGAGCGGATCGGTCGCCGTCTTGCCGTTCCCGAAGCTGTTGGTGACGACCAGGCTGCCGTCGGCCCGCTGGTCCCGCACCGCCAGCGGGCCGGCCGAGCCCGGCGACCCGGCGTACTCCTTGTCCTCCTGCCCCCGCTTGCCCGGCTGGGTGACGTCCAACGTGAGCATGCTGGTCCGGCCCTCGTAGGTCACCATGAGGTGCGGCCCCGTCTTCCCGTCCTGCCCGGACGGCACCGCGCCCTGCGGCAGCAGCGGGACGAGCTTCGCCAGCAGCTCCTCGGCCTTCGGGCCCGGCTCCGGGGTCGGCGGCTTGGGCGGGTTCTCCCGGGCCGGCAGCGCGTCGAAGACCCGTTCCCAGGCCGGCGCGGTGACCAGGGCGCGCAGCTGGTCGGCGTCGAGCGGCGGGTTCTCCCGGTTGGTGTTCTCCCGCTGCCCGTTGTACTCGAAGACCTGCACCCGCCGGCCGTCCGCCGCCGCCCAGGTCGCCCGCCATTCACGCAGACGTTCCTCCGACCGGTCCCGCAACTTGTCGATCACCAGCACGGAGCCGTCGGAGCCGGTCGTGCGCTCGCAGGAGTCCGTCGGCATGCTGAACGGATCCATGCAGACGGCGGCGGCGTCCGGGGTCAGCTCGGTGCGGTCGACGGTGTAGTGGATGATGCTCTCCCCCTTGCCGTCGTCGAGGTAGAGCCCGCCGTCGGTCCGGTACCTGTCGCCGGTGGCGCCGGGCACACCGGGTGTCCCGGCGTTCTCGAACCTGACCTTGCCCTGCGGCAGCAGCGAGGTGACCAGCTCCACCACCTCTGCGGAGGTCATCGGCCGCACCGGCTCGGTGGCGGGGCGGGCGTCGTCCGCCCCGACGCCGCCGAAGGCCGCGAAGCTCCCGACGGCCAGGACCACGACGGCCAGCCCGCCGGCCACGACCGCCAGCCGGCGGCTGCGCCGGACCCGGGCACGCCGCTCGGCGTCGGCGACGAGCCGGTACGGGGCCGGGTCCGGTGCCAGGTCCGCCGCAGCGCGCAGGGCCACCGCGAAGTCATCCTCAAAGGGCATGGCGAACAACCGCCTTCACACTGGTCGGAGCGTTCGGTTCCCGGCCGGGCCCGGCCGTGGCGAGGTCGTCGCCGAGCGTGGCGCGCATCCGGGCCAGCGCCCGGCTGCTGCGCGAGCGGACGGCCGTGCTGCTCAGACGCAGTGCGGCGGCCGTCTCCTCGACGCTGCGGTCCTCCCAGAACCGCAGCACCAACACGGCCCGGTCCTGCGCCGGTATCTCCCCGAGCGCCCTCAGCAGCGTCAGCCGCAGCGCCGGGTCGGGACCGTCCACGGCGGTCTCGGGCACGCAGTCGGTGACCCGCTCGGAGCTGCTGCGCTTCCTGCGGTACGACAGGAAGGTGTTGACCAGCACGGTCTGCGCGTACCCACTCGGATTGTCGAGGCGGGAGACCTTGCGCCACTTCACGAAGAGGCGGCCGAGCGCCTCCTGGACGAGGTCCTCGGCCAGGTGGGCGTCGCCGCCGGTGAGCAGGAAGGCGGTCCGCTGCAGGTGCCGGCCCCGGGACGCCACGAACGCCGGGAAGTCGGGCGGCGCCGGCTCGGCCGGTGTGTCCGCACTCGGTGATTGACTCATAACCCTTTAACGCCGTTGACCCGTGGTCATGTGGCACCCTCCGGAAGATGATCCGGGACGGTGCGCCACCGGCCAAGGGCGGGCCCGTCGATCAGGCGTTCTAGACTCCCCGGATGAGCAACGACCCGTTCCGTCCCAGCATCGACGCGGCCACCGGGGCGGCGGAGTGAGCCTCCCGCGGCTGGTCCGCGACGCGCAGCCGGAGCTGACCGCGCTCTGGCAGAGCCGCTGGCCCGCCAGCCCGCCGGTCGGGCACATGGTCAGCGACCCGTACTGGGAGGTGTGGGTGCGCTTCCACAGCCTGCCGAAGTCGAAGCGCTACCCCGACGACGAGGGCGAGTACGCCGTCGTCCTGGAGCGCTACAACACCGTCCTGGACGAGCTGTTCGCCGGGCGGGACGTCCACGTCATCACCTCCAAGTGGACGACCGGGCCCGACGCGCCACGGCACCGGCCGCGCGCGGGCTACTGGCAGACGTTGCTCACGATCGACGACCCGAACCCGAACTTCCGCACCTACCAACACCTCTACGCCACCCGGCGGACCTGGCAGCGCAGCTGCCTGGACGGACTGCTGCGCGCCGTGGCCGACGACGCGGCCGCCGACGTCCTGATCACCGACACGGAGTTGGAGCGCATCCACCACCCGTACGACGGCGGCGCCGACGTCCTGCTCACGAGCCCGGAGGAGCGCGACCGGCTCCGCGAACGGCACGCGGACTGGCTCTCCCGCCACCCGCAGGGGCTCTGACGGTGGCGCAGCCCCGGCAGGCCGGGGCTGCGCCATCCGGCTGCGTCAGCTCGTGGTGAAGTAGCCGGTCAGGTCGGTGATCACGTCGAGCGGGCCGCCGCCGTGGTTGTAGACGGAGAAGTCGCCGCGCTCGTCCACACCGGTGGTCACCGAGTTGGACCAGGTCATCCCCTGGTAGACGTTGAGGTTGGAGGTGTTCGGCCGGTTCGGGCCCGGGAACACCGTGAGGTATCCGCTGGTGGAGATGTTGGTGGCCGTGACGTTGGTCTCGACGGCCACGACGCCGGGGGTGGCGCCTTCCATCCCGGTGGCCCAGATTTGCTTCGTCTCGTTGTAGCCGATCCGCCCGCCGGTGAGGCGGCTGTCGAACAGCCGAACGGGCGTCTTGACCGCGCGGAACAGGGCGGTGCCCGAAGGACCGTAGTAGCCGACGACGTCGACGACGACGTTCACCGCGCCGGCGTTGTTGTAGATGTTGATCCGCCCGTCCTCGCCGACCGGCACCACCACCTGGTTCGGGGTGTCGCGGCGAATCGGGACGTTGATGTTCGAGCCCTCGGCCGGGCGGGCCGTGCCTCCGGGGTAGACCGTCACGAAGGTGTCGGCGGTGGCGTCGGTGGCGGTGACGTTGAGGACCACCGCGCGGGCGTCCGCGGTACCGAGTTCGGGACGGGCGATCTGGATCGTGCGGGCCGTGCGGCCGCCGATCGGACCGGCGGTGCCGGTCCGGGTGTCGGTGACCCGGGTCGGGGTCAGCGGGGCGAACCTGTCGCCCACGCCGGGCTGGTAGTAGCCGACCACGTCGAGGATGACGTCGGTCTTCCCGGCGCTGTTGAAGACGTCGACCGAGGGCCGCATCTGGTCCGGCGGGAGCGCGACCGTGACCAGGTTGGAGACGGTCTGGCCGGGAGCGAAGCTCAGGCTGGAGGTGGCGGGCGCTCCGGCGCCCAGAGGCGCGTCGCCTCCGAGCGTGAGGTACCCCGTGGCGGTCGGGTTGGTCGCGGTCACGTTGACCACCACGGCCGTCGCCTCGCGCGGGATCGTGTCGTAGTACAGAGGGACGCCATAGTGCTCACCGGGGCCGAGCGGCACGTAGTCGGTGCGGGTGTCCAGCATCCGGGTCGGGGACATCCCCACGAAGCCGCCCGCGGCGGTGACGTAGTCGGGCGACCAGCCCGGCGCCGCCGTCGGGGCGGCGACGGCCGGCGAGGCGGCCAGGGCCGGCACGGTCAGGGTGAGGGCCGTAAGGACGGCGAGGCCGGTGGCGGTACGTGCGCGCATGCTTGGTTCCCCCCAAGTAGGGCTGACGTAAGGGTAGTTCCGGATGCTCCGGTATCTCGAGGACGTCCGACCCCGTCCCGGGTTGCAGGTCGGCCCGAAACTTTTTTGGTCCCGGGCCGCCGCAACGCCCGGGAACGCCCGAGGCCCGGCACCCCCCGCGGAGGGGGTACCGGGCCTCGGGCCCTCGTGCGCGAGCGGCTACTGGTTCCGGTAGTAGCCGAAGAGGTCCGCGACGACGTGCGTCGTCCCGGCGTTGTTGGCGAGGTCGAACCGGCCCTGGGCGTCGACCGGGATGGTGGTGTGGTTGGGGACGTCCAGCCCCGGGGTGGCGTTGAGGTTGCTGGTGCCGGGGCGGACGCCGCCACTGGCCCAGGCGGTCAGGTGGGTGGGCACCGTGGTCTCGGTCGCGGTCAGGTTGACGGCCGCGGCGGTCGCGCCGGCCGGGACGCCGCCCACCGTGCGGACCGAGCCCGGGCCGAACGGAGACCCGTCGCGCGAGTCGAGCAGCCGGGTGGGCGCGACGGGGGTGAACAGGCCCTTGCCGTCCGGGCTGTAGTAGCCGAAGACGTCGACCACGGCGTGCGAACGGCCGGCCCGGTTGTACAGCTCGACGCTGCCGTCCGCCCCCAGCGGGACCACCACCTGGTTGGGGATGTTCCGGCCTGGGACGGTGTTGAGGTTGGAGCCCGCGGCGGGGCGCGCGGTGCCCGCCGGGTAGACCGTGAAGAAGCCGGTGGAGGTGGACTCCGTGGCCGTCACGTTGAGCACCACCGAGGTGGCGTTGGCGGGGACGCCGCCGGCGCCGGCCACCTTCAGCCGGCGGGTGGCGCCCTGGCCGAGCGCACTGTCGTCGCTCCGGGTGTCGAGCAGCCGGGCCGGGGCGACGGAGGTGAAGCGGTCGGGGCTGTCGCCCTTGAAGTAGCCCAGGACGTCGGCGACGGGGTGGACGTAGCCCGCGTTGTTGCGGACCACCACCAGCCCGTCGGGGCCGATCGGGACCGTCACCAGGTTGGCGACGTCCTGGCCGGGACCGAAGTTGACGTTCGAGGTGGCCGACCGGGCGAGCTGGGACGGGTAGACGTCCAGGTGGCTGTTGGCGGTACCCCCGGTGGCGGTCAGGTTCAGCACGACGGCCGTGGCGCCGGGCGGCACGATGTCGGTCGCACCGGTGCTGCGGCCGCGGACGTACAGGTCCATGGTCTCGCCGGGGCCGAGGCGCGGGTAGCGGCTCCCGGGCTCGCGGGAGTCCAGGATGCGGGTCGGCGCGATCGCGGTGAAGCCGGACGGGGTGTAGGCGACGGTGACCTGGCCGGTGCTGGTCACGGTGGCACCGGACGCGTCGGTCACGGTGCCCTTCACGGTGTACGTGCCGGGCCTGGCGTACACGTGACGGGCGGGGCCGTAGCTGTCGACCGGCTGGGCCGTGCCGTCGCCGAAGTCGTAGGAGAGGTTCGCGATCGGCCACGGGCTGCTCGCCGTCGCGGTGACGTCGGCCGTGACGGCGAGCGGGTCGCGCCCGCTGTCCGCGGCCACCGTGAGGCTGGCGGTCAGCGGCTTGTCCTCGCCCACCCGCACCGGCCACTCCAGCCGGTCGGTGACCTTTCCGCCGCGGTCGTCGGTGACGGTGACCTGCGGGTGGTACTCGGCCGGGGTGGTGTAGGTGTGGCGGACCGTCGCATCGGCCGTGGTGACCGGCGCGGTGCCGTCGCCGAAGTCGAAGGTGTAGGCGAGCTTCGTCGGCCAGGTGTTGGTGGCGGTGGCCTTGAGCTCCACGGTGAACGGCGCGGGGCCGGTCGGGGGCTCGTAGACGGTGCCGCGGGCTTCCAGCCGGACGTCGTCGAGGCCGACGACCTCGTACGCCCCGCGGTCGCGGAAGCTGCCGGCCGGGCCGGTGTTGGCGACGTCCGGGTGGTCGACGGCGCTGTGCCCGAGCAGGTCGGTGGCAGGTACGCCGGGAGCCTGCGGATCGGCGGAGTCGATCAGGGCGGGGCGGGCTTGATTTGGGTTCACCAGGGGGACGGACAGCGGCGAGTAGGTGTCGTCGAACTCGACGTAGGCGCTGTCATCGTGCTTGCCCTGCCCCGTCGCGGCAGCCAGGTTCGCGGCCCACATGTACGACACCCCGGCCCACTTGTAGGCGGGATAGAACTCCCCGGGCGAGGCGGAGAGAACATTGTTGTAGTCGAGACTGGTCCCTGCCGTCGAGGCGGGGGACACCTGGACCGTCCCCCTGGCCACGACGTTGTTGGCTATCGTCGCGTGATCGGAGACGCCGACCAGGTCGATGGCGATCGCGGTCGACCACTGCCAGTGCACGGTGTTGCTGGTGATCAGCGTGCCGGGCGCGTCGGTCACGGAGACGGCGGGCGCGCCGAAGACCGTCGCGAAGTCGTTCCCGGAGATCCTCGTCCCGGTGACGCCCGCGCCGAGCTTCACGCCACCACCTGTGGTTTCGTGGAAGACCGACCGCTCGACCGTGACCCGCTCGCTCGGACCCGTGACACTGACGCCAGGCCGGACGGTCTCACTGTCCGACTTCCCGATCCAGTTGCCCGAGAGCTCGACCCGGCTGACGTTGTCGAGCTCGAAGCCCTTCACCTCGAAGCCCGAGAAGACGATGTCGTGCCGGCCCGATATCCGCACCGGCAGCCGCGACGGGCCGGCGATGGTCGGCTGGCTGTGCAACGCAGCCCTGCCCAGTCGCCCCCGGCCCCGGAAGGTGATCGGCTTGCCGGGCTCGCCGGACCGTCGGACGACCACGTCCTCCAGGTAGTCACCCTGGAAGACGTCCACGGTCTGCCCGGGCTGGACCTTGTCCGCGGCGGCCTGGATGGTGCAGAACGGCCTGGCCTCGGTGCCCGGGCCGCTGTCGGTGCAGAAGCCGTTGCTGGCCCTGACGTACAGGACGGCGGCCGACTCGGCCGCGACGGCGGGCAACGGCAGCCCGACGACGGCGGACACCACGGCGGCGCTCAGGCCGACGGCATGACGAAGACGCACGGTGTGCTTCCCCCAGGGGTGATAGAGGCCCGGTCGCGCTCGGCCCGCTTGCGCTACGAGAGCCGTGGTCGCGCTGATGGAGCGTCTGCGGAGCATTGGTGAGCATTATGCGGGCAGGGATGATCGTTTCAGCCACCGGGGGTGGCCGGAAACGTTCCGCTCCGCCCAGCCTGCCCGGTCGATATGCCTATCTGACGGACAGTTCGGCGCCTGCCGGATGAAATGATCCGTACGCAACGGCAGGAACCGGCAGCAGCAGAATGGGGTGGCGCAGGGTGACGACCGTGGACAGGGTGCAGATCACCGGAGGCGACGACTGGACGATGCCGGTCGGTTCGCGGTTCCCGGACGCGCTGAGGGTGCGGGCCTTCACCGACGAGATGCCGGTGCCGGACGCGGAGGTGACGTTCACGGTCTCCGGAGCGGCTTCGTTCGCCGGCGCGGCAGGGACGGCCGGCGCGACGGTCACGGTCAAGGCCGACGAGGACGGGTTCGCCGCCGTGGAGCTCGTTGCCGGTGAGGAGCCCGGTGCGGTGGAGGTGACGGCCACCTGGGGCGACGACCGGGCGGTGTTCGGCCTCACCGTGAGCGACGCGGAGCGCCTGATGCCGGCGCCGCTGGTCGAGGGGGCGTGGGAGGGCGCGCTCGCCCTGGGGCGGATGGCCCAGGTCACGGTGGTGGTCCCGGCGATGGGGACGCTGACGGCGGGGAGCGTGCTCCAGGTGGTGTGGGAGGGGGACGACGACGCCCGCTGCGAGGTCGAGCGCACCATCACCGTGAACGGGGAGGGCCTGAACCAGGCCTTCTACGTCGTGGCCGCGTACGCACCGCTCGGCGACACGAAGGTGAGCTACCGGATCTCCGGGGCCGAGTACTGCGCCCGGACGCTGGCCCTGAAGGTCACCGAGTAGCAAGCACCTCGGACGTAAGACAGTTGAGGCCGCCCGGCGCTGAGAGCCGGGCGGCTTCGGTGTTCCTCAGGCAGGCTCGCCGCGGGTCGGCCGGTTCTAAGTACCACCCCAATGCAGCCGCACTGAACGTGGTCTGGCGAAAGTCGTCCTGGAGCAACGACTCGGGAAACTGCATCGAGCTCGCCATACCAAGCGGCCCGGTCACCTACGTTCGTGACTCGACGAATCCTTCCGGTCCCGCTCTCCTCTTCAGCGCCGCAGCGCACGCCGCCTTCATCGCCGCCGTCGCCAACGGCGAGTTCGACTTCGACCTGCTCTGACGCCTCGCCGAGAGAAACGGTCCGGCGCGCCTCGGGCGCGCCGGACCGTCTGCATCAGCGATCACCCGCCGCTTGGGCGGTCGGAGCGCCGGAGCCGACCTTGGTCATCGCGGTTCCCTGAAACGCCGTCTCCAGGGCCTTCTTGGCGTCATCCGCCGACGGGATGGCCACCGGATTCTGACAGGGTCGTGCCACAGCGGCGGCCCTGGCCACCTTCAGAGCGATGTCCAGACGGGCCTGGTGGACCGACGCCTGCTTGGGGTCGACATGCTCGGAGTTCGCGCCGACAATGACCTCCAGGTACGGGTACCCCTGGTCAGGGTTGGCCGGATTGTCACATCGGAAGGCCAGCTGCACCTGCTCCTTCATCGTCCACAGTCCTCCGACGTCCGGTCCGAGGCCCAGCAGTGCCGCCTCCGCCCGGTATTCCGGAGAAGGACCCTTCTCGTACAGGTTCAGATGATCGCGACTGTTGATGCGGTGGACCGACACCAGCAGCAGCGACTCGTTGTCCCGCGTCACGGCGCAGTATTGACTCTGTTCGCCAGGCTGAAAACTGGCCTGCGGGCCGACCGAATTGAAACCCTCCGTGACCTGCACGCTGAACGTTCCCTGCGCCGTGCCCGCCAATGGCTGCAGGTCGTTGCGGTCGAGCAGTGACCAGCAAGCACTGTCCGGCAGCATCAACGGATCCGGCGGCATCAACGGATCCTGCGACGAGGCCGGCCACCAGAAGTAACTGCCTGCCAGGGCGAGGACGCACGCCAACGAGCCGACTTCGAGCCACACGCGAGTGCGGCGGCGGTGGCGGTCAGCCATGGATCGCTTCCTTGGAGACGTTCTCGCCGCTGGTGTAACCGGCCAGCGCCGAGTTGGCGGCCGACGTGGCCAATGTGTCGAGGTACGGCTCTTCAAGACCCGCGCCCTGCCCGGCCTTCCTCACAGCGGCCGCAGCCGCCGCGGCGGCGGAGGACTGCCCTGCGTCATGGGCCTTTGTCGCATCGTCACTCGCCTGCGGGGTGACCTGGTAGCCAGCCGCGACGCTGTCGATGAAGCCGTTCACGGGGTACGACATCCCACCACCGACCACAGGGATGGCTCCGAGCACCGCGCCCCCGGAGACCGCCCAGATCGTCTTGGCCCAGATGGCGTTGTGGTCGATCGCGTCGTTGTACGCGGTCGCCTCGGCCTGCTTCTGGACGTAGACCTCGTCCGTCATGCCCGCGGTGAGGATGCCGGCCACCACACCACCCGGGCGTGCAGCGTTCTGGACGGCCTCGCCGAAGATGTCCTTGTACTGTTCCCGGTGCTGCATGACGTCCTGGATGTGCGCCGTGCTGTACGCCTGCTGAGCCTGGGCGATCGCACCGTAGGCGTCGGGGTGGTGGCCAAGCGCCTCCAGTAGCTTTTCGGTGTTCCCCCGGTCGAGGTCGGCCTTCGTGCCGTAGGTGGTCAGCGTCGTGTCGTGCGGGCTCAACGACGCCTGCACATCACCCATGTAGGCGGCCGTCATGTGGCCGAGACTGCCGTCCAGGCCCGCGAACAACCCACCTCTGGCAAGCAGCCCGGGGCCGTCGCCGCTGCCGAAGCGGTCCACCACGCTCTTCATCACCGCGGCCATCTCGGGCGTGTGCGGCGGTAGTGGCGCGCCGGTCGCGTCGTACGCACGGCCGGTGGTGGCCGCCTCCAGGGCGTGGCCCAGGGCGGCGGCCTCCAGCGGCTCCGCATGCCCCATGGGCAGCGAGTGTCCCGGCCCGACGTCCTGGAGCGGGGAGTTCCAGCCGGCTGTTGTCAGCGCGTCGAGGTACTTGTTCGTCTGGCCAACGGCCTTGACCGTCCCGTCGAGGCTGTAGAGGGTCGCCGGATCGTGGAAATAGCTCGTGGCCGCGTCGGGATTGTGCCCGAGGGCCTCCAGGACGCCGGCCATCGGGTTGAACCCTCCCTGCTGGGCGCCAAGGAACCGGTACTGGGAGAACTCCGCCACGTTCCACTGGTCGGAGGTCCAGAAGCCCTGCCGCTCGCTGAGCTGGGTGACGTGCTCGGCGATCGGGTTGAGGAAGTGCGGGTCGTACGTTCCGGTGCGCAGGATGTTCGTGAGGATCTGGTACCCGAACGGTTGGGCGCTGCCGCCGGGCTGACCGTCCGGCCAGATGGCGACGCGGGTACTTCCCGCCTTGCGGAGGCCGGCCTCCCATTCGTCGGAGAGGTGCGGCTCGTTGCGGGAATTGGTTGCGGTGGCGAGGGCGGTCCCCAGCCTGGTCTGGAGGTCGGCGATCACCTGGGATCGGCCGCCGCCCTGCTTGGCGGAGGCAGCAGCCAACTTTCCGTACGAGGCCAGGAATCCGTCCGGCCCCAGCGACCCGTAGAAAGCCGTGGCGAAGGCGGGATCCCCGGCGTGATCCTTCAGCAGCTGGTTGAGCTGCGCGAGCTGGGCGTCGCTGGCGTTGCCGGCCAGCTGCAGAATGCCGGCCGCCTCCTTCGCCGCTTCCTCGGGCAGCCGGGTGCCGGGCGCCCCGCGGAAGGACGTGCGGCTGATGCCGGTGTCCGCCGCGAGGGCCACCGCCGCGGCCGAATCGGCCGCAGCGGCGCGGGCCAGTGCCTTGGCGATCGCGTCGGCGACGCCCGACGCCTTCTGCCGATAGGTGTTGGCGTAGTCCGGATCGTTCTTGTCCGCCGTGCTCGTTGCCGGCGGCCAGTGGACACTGCCACTGTCGTCCACCGTCATCCCGTGGTCAGTGGCGGACTGAACCGCCGCTTTCAGGTCGGCCTGGGCGCCGGCGAGTTCTGTGTGCGCGTCGCGCAGGGCCTTGGCAAGGCCGCTGGCCTCCTCGAATGCCGCGTCGATCTCGGTGCGGACCTTCGCGATGGCGCCGGCCGCCTGTTCTGCCGCCGGGCCGCGCCATCCCGAACCCTGGAGAGGCGTGATGACATCACCGGTCAGTTCGGAGGAGAACTCCCAACCGCGAACCAGTGATTCGAATGCTCCGGCCATCCTGTCGATCCCGGAGACCGGAGCATGCCTCAGGTCACTGAACTCCACCATTCCCGGGCCTCAGTTCTTTCCGAAGTTCTGTGCGTTCAGCTGTTCGGCGCGAGCATAGGAGTCGGCATTGGCGCCCAGATTTTCGCCGATTCTCCCGAACGTGTCGGTCAGCGACTGGACCTGCGCGTTCCAGACGTCCCGGGCCGTACCCAGCGCCCCGACCAGCGCCCAGCTGCGCGGTAGATCCTCGGTGGCCTCGTTCACCCGGTCGAAGGGCTTCTTGCAGGCCTGCGAGAACTTCGTCTGCAAGGTGCCGACATTGCCCGCGGCCCGACGAAGAGCGTCCGGGCTGACCTTCACCACCGAGCCGGCCGGACCGGCCGCGGCGGACGCACCTGACGGGCCCGGAGTGGCCTGCCCGGTCGGCGTCCACCCGGGCGCCGGCGCCCCGGACGCGGCGGACGCGAGGTCCGGGAACTGCTTCTTCGCCGCCTCCGTCAGGTTCCCGGAACTGTCGAACAGCCACGGATTGATCCGTCGCTCAAAATCCAGGTCAACCATTCCCCCACCCCAATTCGAGGACAAATGCAGGGACCGGCCAGGCGGTCACCCGGGCATCGAACGCACCCTTGCCGATGCACGGAATTCCTGACAGTCGTCCGCAGAGCACCGACAGAGACGACCCGTACGTTCCGTCAGTTCGGGAGCCTTCCACGGATACTCGCCAACCGCGCGACAGTTGAGCACTTCTTGAGGCTCGACCGCGAGATCAGTATGCGGACGACCTCATTCCGAGCGCTGCCACGAGTGCACGCCGACCCGAAGATCGGGATATGCGCAAACGCGAATGGCCGCCCGGTCAAGGACCGGGCGGCCACAGGGGGTTACCGCACAGGCGTCAGCTGGTGGCGATCGAGGTGTCGTCGATCACGAAGCTGGTCTGCAGCGAGGAGTCCTCGGTGCCGGCGAACTTGAGGGTGACCGCCTGGCCCGCGTAGGACGAGAGGTCGAAGGTGCGCAGCTGGTAGCCGGCGGCCGCGTCCACGTTGGAGTAGGTCTTCAGCGCGGTGCCGTTGACCG
>NZ_JBHJUK010000140.1:0-22663 GCF_042266225.1 Kitasatospora sp. NPDC056181 | reverse complement strand
GTGCTGCTGCTCGCCCGGCGGGCGGGGGAGGCGCTCTTCACCGAGCGGGAGATCGGACCGCTGCTCGGCTTCGCCGACCAGGCGGCGCTGGCGCTGGAGCTCGGGGAGCGGCGCCGCGACGCCGAGCAGCTCGCCATGCTGGAGGACCGGGACCGGATCGCCCGCGATCTGCACGACCTCGCGATCCAGCGGCTCTTCGCCACCGGCATGACGCTGCAGAGCGCGGCCCGGTTCATCGACCATTCCGGGGCGTCCGACCGCGTGCTCCGTGCCGTGGGGGACCTCGACGAGACCATCAAGATCATCCGATCGACCATCTTCGGCCTCCGGGCCCGGGAAGAGGGGGCCGGGCAGGGCCTGCGGGCCCGGGTGGTCCGGACGACGGAGGAGGCCCAGGCCGCCCTCGGGTTCCCGCCGAGGCTGAGCATGGAGGGCCTGCTGGACACGGACGTCCCGGCGGAGGTCGCCGACCACGTCGTGGCGGTCCTGGGCGAGGCGCTCAGCAACGCCGCCCGGCACGCCGGGGCCCGCCGGGTCGAGGTGGTGCTCCAGGCGACCGGGGCGCAGGTGCGGCTGACCGTCCAGGACGACGGCGTCGGAATCCCGGAGCAGGGGCGGCGCAGCGGTCTGCGCAACCTGGCCGAACGGGCCGACGGCGTGGGCGGGGCGTTCGAGATCACGCCGGCGCCGGAGGGCGGCACGAGGCTGGTCTGGTGGGCACCGCTGGGCGCGTGAGCCCGGCGGCCGTACGTTGGCCGTACGGTGGCGCCGCCGGATGCCCGGCGTGTGCGGGACGGGTACCCGGCGGGGGCGGACGGCCGTCCGGCCGGTACGAGCGGGGTGCCGGGTGCCGGGGCATGGCGGGGGCGGAGGCGCCGGGTCAGGACGAGAGGGGCGCGACCGCCAGGTCGGTGAGGAAGCGGCCGGTCACCAGCTCGGGGCGGATCCGGATCGACACCCGGACGGGCGACGGCGGGCCCTTGACCGCACCGGTCGCTCCGGCTGCACTGACCGCATCGGTTGCGCTGACCGCACCGGTCGCACCGGTCGGCGGCGGGTCCTCGGCCACGTCGGCGCGGCCGAGTACGGTGACGCTCCAGCCGCTGCCGTCCGCGGCGTCGACCTCGCCGGTTTCGAAGGCGACGAGCGCGCCGTCCACCGCACGGACCAGCTCGGAACGGGCGGCGCTGCGCAGCAGCACGCTGCCGTCGTCGTCGAGGCGGTAACGGATCGGCAGGACGGCCGGCAGCGCGCCGACGGTGTAGACGACACGCCCGACCGAGGCCCCGGCCAGCAGCCGCAGGCACTGCCGCTCGTCCAGCGGCGTGTGGTCGGGGGGAGCGGGGGCGGGCGGAGTGTGGGCGGAGGTCATGACACCGATGCTCCCGCCGGATCCGTCGCGGGGTGAGAGGCCTTCGGTCCCTCTCGGCCGCCGAACGGTCCCGGGTGGGGTGGGACCGTGGGCGGGCGCGGGCGCGGGCGCGGGCGCGGGCGCGGGTGCGGGTGCGGGCGCGGGTGCGGATGCGGATGCGGGCGCGTCGGGGCTCACAGGACGGAGCGCCCCGTCGGTCGGCCGACGGCGGTGGCCTGGGTGGCGATGAGCGCGGCCTGGACCCGGCGCTCGACGCCGAGCTTGGCCAGCAGTCGGGAGACGTGGTTCTTGACGGTCTTCTCGGCCAGATAGAGCCGCTGGCCGATCTGGCGGTTGGTCAGCCCTTCGCCGACCAGGGCGAGGATCTCCCGCTCCCGCTCGGTGAGTTCGGGGAAGGCGGGGGCCTGGGCGGGGGTGTCACCGCGCAGGCGGGCCATCAGGCGGGTGGCGGCGCCGGGGTCGAGCATGGACTGGCCGGAGGCGATCGTGCGGACGGCGGAGACCAGGTCGGTGCCACTGATCTGCTTGAGCACGTAGCCGGCGGCGCCGGCCATGATCGAGTCGAGCAGGGCCTCCTCGTCGTCGAAGGAGGTGAGGATCAGACACGCCAACTCGGGCATCCGCGAGCGCAGTTCGCGGCAGACGGTGACGCCGTCGCCGTCCGGCAGGCGCATGTCCAGAATGGCGACGTCAGGCCGCAGGGCCGGAACGCGCGCCAGTGCCTGCTCGACGGTGGCGGCCTCGCCGATGACGGTCAGATCGGGCTCGGCGTCCAGCAGGTCGTACACGCCCCGGCGGACGACCTCGTGGTCGTCGAGGAGGAACACCTTGACGGGGGTGTTCGCCTGGGCCGCCGTGTTGTCCGCCATGACTTCTCCGTAAGCCTGGGCCCGCTGCCGCGGCGGGCCGGATGGAACCTCCGAGGAGTCTGCCCCTCCCGGCGGCGGTCCGCCAGGGCCGGAGGGCCCCATTGCCCCTGCCACCCTTCCCCTCCCGCCTGCTCCTGCGACCCTTCCCCTCCCGCCGCCCGCCGCCGGTCTACCCCGGCCACCCTTCTCCGCCCGCCGCCCGTCTACTCCTGCCGCCCGTCGTGCCGGCGTGCGAGGTGGACGGTGATGTCGGCGGCGATCTCGACCGTCTCCGGCAGCACCCGCAGGATCCGGCCGAGGACCTCCTCCCGCTCGGGGGGAGGCAGGACGAGGTAGGCGGAGACGGTCGAGAGGTGACCGACGTAGTCGTGGGAGCTCAGCGTCAGGCGCCGTTCGATGACGGACTGTCGCACACCGGTGAACCACTCGGACCGCTGGAGCTCCGTGCCCGGCCACTGCATGGCGTGCTCCGGAGGCGTCCCGTCCGGGGACGGGACCTCGTCGCTCTCCAGGAACGGTGCCCGCGCCGCGCGGACGGCGTCCTCCACGGCGGGGTCGGCCGGCTGGACCGGCCCGCCGAAACAGGCGAACACGCCACCGGGTTCCAGCAGTCCGGCCATGCGTGACCAGCGGCCCTCCGGACTGGTCCAGTGCAGCGCCGCCGCCGCGTAGACCAGCCCGTACCGGTCACCCGGTGGCAGGTCCAGGACCTCGAACGCCGCCCGGAGCGTTCGGACACCGGCCGGTACGTGGCGGCGCAGCTCGGCGAGCATCGCCCCGTCGGGTTCGGTCGCGGTGACGGCGATCCCCTGCCGGGCGAACAGGCGGGTCGCCTTGCCCGTCCCGGCACCGATTTCGAGGGCGGTCCTGATCGGACGGCCCGCGTACGCCGTCACCAGTTCGAAGAGCTCCGGGGGATACCCCGGCCGGAACCGTTCGTAGGCTTGCGCCATCACCCCGAAGCTCAGTGCGCGATCAGTCATGCCGCGCATGGTGGCACGAACCGGCGCTCGGCGCACGGCAGTTCCGCGCGACCGGGCTGGATCGGCCCGCAGGACACAGCGTCAACGCGGGGGCGGCGGCACCGGCGGCACGGCGGCGGACGGTGTGGGCCGCCGGCCCGGCACCGGCGCAGGGTCGGGCGGGGGTTCACCAGGTGAGCGGGTAGCGCTCCGGGTGCCCGCCGATCCGGCCGGGGAGCAGGCCGATGGCCACCAGGAGGGCCGTGGACAGGGCGAGCAGCGGGAGGAAATGGGTCGGCGACGGCGCCTGGAGCACGACGATCACGGAGGTGGCGGCGGCGGGGGAGTGCGAGAGGTGGGTCAGCATCATCGCGCCCAGCGAGAGCCCGGCCGCGACCGCCGCGCCCCAGGCGGTGCTCCCGGTCACCGCGAGCGTGGCGAACCCGATCACGGCGGAGAGCAGCTGGCCGCCGACCAGGTTGCGCGGCTGCGAGATCGGCAGCCCGGGCGCACCGTGGACCAGGGCCGCGCTGGCGGCCAGCGGCGGGATCAGCAGCGGCTGCCGAAGCACCACACCGACCCCGACCAGTACCAGGAGCGCGCCGATCGCGAAGACGGTGGTGCGCAGAACGTGCAGCGGATGCGGCCGGGGCCGGGCGGGCGGGGGCGTAGGCATGCGGGGGCTCCGGGCAGGCAGGACAAGGACTCGGAGATGATAAACAGATTGTTGATTGAAGAAGAAAACATTGCCCCGGGGGCAACCGGCTTGACCCTTGTGATCAAGATCGGATACCGGATGCGGGGCTCCGGGGCGGGTGCGTGTCGGGGGCGCCCGCTGGGGGTGCCCACTGGGGGCGTGAACGTGGCGCCCCGCGCCGGGGGGTTCACGCCGACGCGACGTGATGCGCTCTACTGCTCCCCCTGTACGCGCAGTACCGGAGGTGGTGGCATGTACGCGACAACCCGCCCGGTGGTCCGCACGTGGGGGTGCGAGACCCGCAACCGGCGGGAAAGCGGAAGGATACGCCCGTGACCGTACGCGTCCTGGCCGTCGGCGGCGCAGCCGCGGCTCTGCTCGTCACCCAGCTCGCCGGAGCCGCCTCCGGCACCGGCTGGTCCACACCTCCGCCCGACAAGATCGTCATCGACGTGGCCACCGTCAACGGGTCCGGCTGCCCGGCCGGAACGGCCGCCGTCGCGGTCTCGCCGGACAACACCGCCTTCACGGTGACGTACAGCGACTACATCGCCCAGGTCGGCGTCGGCTCCAAGCCCACCGACTTCCGCAAGAACTGTCAGCTCAACCTGAACGTCCACGTCCCGCAGGGCTTCACCTACGCCATCGCCTCCGCCGACTACCGGGGCTTCGCCCACCTGGAGAAGGGGGCGACCGCCCTCCAGAAGGCCAGCTACTACTTCCAGGGCTCGCCGCAGACCGCCTCGCGCAGCCACCAGTTCGCCGGGCAGCTCGACAACGGGTGGCAGGTGACCGACACCGTCGCGGTCGAGGCCCTGGTCTGGGCGCCCTGCGGGGAGCTGCGCAACTTCAACATCAACACCGAGCTCCGGGTGAGCGCCGGCACGTCGGACCCGTCCAAGACCACCAGCTTCATGACGATGGACTCCACCGACGGCAGCATCAACACCCTCTACCACCTCGCCTGGAAGCGGTGCCCCTGACCAAGGCCCCACCAAGTCCCGCCAAGGCCCCTCCAGGGCCTCACCAAGGCCCGGCCGTAGGGCCGTCGGCCCCGCCGTAGGCTCCCGGGTTCAGCCGTAGAGCCCCCGAGGATCCGTCCGCGCCCGCCCGTGCCCCGGCGGGTGGGCGCGGACGGTCGGCCGGCACCCCGGCCGACACCCCGGCGGGTGCGGGGCCCCGGGCTGGGCTACAGGACCCGCCACAGCGCGCACGCGAACACCGCCGTCACCCACGTCCACAGCACCGCGAACGCGACGTGGCCCAGGGTGCGAAGCGGGTCGCCGCGCCAGAGCCGGGACGGGAACACGGTGAACTGGAAGAGCCACCGGGCACCCCAGAACACCGTCTGGCCGGCCAGCAGCGCGGTGGCCAGCGGCGTACCCGCGAGGAGCTCGCCGGCCAGCAGGAGCGGCAGCAGGCCCAGCAGTACGCAGGTCAGGCCGATGAAGAAGAGATGCGCCCAGGAGACCCGACGGGTCATCAGCGTGGTCCCGTCCAGGTCGGCCGGCCATCCGATCACGCGCGGCAGCGCCGCGTGGAACAGGCCGACGCCCACCAGCACGGCGCCGACGAGCCGCAACTGCACAGCGAGGTCGAGGAGTCCGTTCATGCCCCGGCCCGCCGGAACGCGAACGCGGTGACCAGGCCGGCGATCCGCCGCTCCGCCGCCAGGCTCAGGCCCGCCCCGGCGGCGTGGCCGAGCCAGGTGGAGCGCGACAGGAAGTGCAAGGCGCCGGGACCGTAGACGGCGGAGTTCGCGGCGTCGCGCAGGTGCTCGACCACGACGAACGCACCCCCGGGCCGCAGCACCCTGGCCGCCTCGGCGAACAGCGCGGCGCGGTCCGCGGGCCGGCGCAGCTCGTGGGCCGAGAACACGGCGAGCACGGAGTCCAGCGAGGCGGTCGCGGCGGGCAACGCCCCCGGCCGGGCGGGCAGGCTGCCGGGCACCGGCGGCACCCGGCGGCGCGCCCGGTGGATGGAGCCCTCCGTCATCAGCGCCGGGTCGTACAGGTCCGCGGTCCGCTGGGGCGCGGCCGGGTGGCGTGCCGCGACGGGCCGGCTCGCCTCGTCGAGGCCCGTGGCGACCACGAGATGCCGGCCGGGACCCTCCGGCAGGAGGTCGTCGAGCCAGGCGTAGCCGTGGAGTCCGGAGCGGTCGTAGATGCACCAGGTGGCGGCGGTGGCGGCGGCGAGCAGCCAGCCCGCCGTGAGCGCGCCCGCGCGGACGAGCCGGGCCGCCGGGCGGGGCAGCCACCGGGCCAGCGCCCAGCCCCCGCCGGCCGCGAGAGCCCCGGCGGCGTACAGCGGCCAGTTGTAGCCGACCACCTCGCGCACCCCGGAGGGACGGTGGGGCCGGCCGGCGTCGGCCCTCGGGGATCCGGCTGCGTTCGCAGATCCGGCGCTGCTCGCAGGCCGGGTGGCCTCTGCGACCGCGGTGGCCTCTGCGACCGCGGTGACCGCGGCGGCCCCGGCAGCCTCTGCGGCCGCGCCGGGCGCGGCACCGGCAGGCTCCTGCCGACGGACCTCGTGCGGCTTCCGGCCCACCGGGCGGACGCCGCTCACCGGACTCCCCCGTCGAGGGCGCGGCGGCTGCCCGCCTGCCACCCGTAGTCGAGGTCCGCGACGTGGAAGGCGTTGGCGAGCACCGGCCGGCTGCCGGCCAGTGGGCCGTGGTCGAAGAAGGTCAGCCGCGGCACCTCCACCGAGACCGGCACCGGCTCCCAGTGGGCACGGACGGCCTTGACCACGATCATCGACCGGGTCTGCGGCTCGTACTCGAAGGTGTAGGGGAGGGGGCCGGCGAACCGGCGGGCGGCCCGGGCGTCGGCGAACGGGCTGCCGGGCGGCAGCGGCGCCGGGCCGCCCGCCAGGTCGGCCCGGACGTGCAGGTCGGCCAGGCCGTCGGCGCTGCACACCTTGAACTCCAGCGTCGAGCCGACGACCCGGCTGCCGATCCGGGCGAGCCGGTAGTGGTAGCGGGAGAACAGGTTGCCGCCCGCGACCATCAGCCGGTGGCCGGTGTCGCTGCGCAGGATGCGCAGGCCGCGCATGGTCCGGCCGCCGGGGGTGGGGAAGCGGGTGAAGACCCGGTAGCCGGTGAGCACGCAGTCCGCGCCGAGCCGGGCCGGCAACCCGGCCGGGCGCAGGCCGCGGGCGTCCACCACGGCGGCCGCGACGAAGCCGTGCTCGGTGCCGCCGGGATCGGTGTACGTGTCCAGGGTGAGCCCCGGCGGTACCAGCGGCTCCAGCCGCTCGGGCGGCAGCGCGTAGGTGAGGACGAGCGAGTGCGCGAAGTGGGTGCGCATCGGGAGGGGGTGGCGTTGCAGCAGGTGGCGCACGGTCAGGCCTTTCGGGAGGCGGAGCGGGCGGGGGTTCACGGCCGGACCACCCGGACGACGCCCCAGAGCAGCGAGCGGTCCTCGGCGGCGGCGCCGGGGCCGGCGGGGCCCGGCTCACGGATGCTGCGCAGGACGACGACCCCGCCGGGCCGCACGGCGTGCCGGACGGCGGTGCGCAACCGCCGGGCGAACTCGGGTCCGGGCCCGTCCAGCACGTTGGAGAGCGTCACCGCGTCGTAGTGGCCGGCCGGGGAGCGCTCCAGGTGGTCGACGACGTCCCCGGCGAGCAGCCGGACGGTCCCCTGGGTCGGCCCGGCCGTGGCCGCCCCACCACCGGGCAGGTCACCTTCGGGCAGGTCCCGCCCAATCAGGCCACCTCCGGGCAGGTCGCGCCCGGGCAGGTCACCTCCGGTCAAGTCTCGTCCGGGCAGGTCACGCCCACGAGGTTCGCCGCCGGGCATTTCGCGGCCGAGCAGCAGCCGCCAGGCCCAGGGGTTGGCGGCATTGGGGTGCCGGGCGAAGCCACGGGCGAGCCGGGCGCGCAGCACGGCGTCGAAGCGCGCCGGCACGACGCCGCGGAAGGGCGGCCGCAGCCCGACGGCCAGGGCTCCGGCGGGCCGGAGCGAGGCGGCGAGGAACAGTCGCAGACCGGGGCCGTCGAGCGTGCGTCGCCAGTGCCGGGCCTGCTGGGCCGGGTCGTCGAGGCGCAGGAACCGCTCCAGTGCGGACGGGCGCCAGGCGGGTAGCAGCGCGCCGGCGGCGGCGCGGCCGGTGGCGAGCAGGCGCTCGGCCGAGCCGGGGACGGCCGGCGCTCCGGCCTGGAGCCGGCCGCGGGCGTAGTCGAGCTGGGCGGGGTTGAGGTCGACGGCCGTGACGTCGTAGCCGGCGGCGGCGAGCGCGGCGGCGGTGTCCCCGGACGAGGCGATGCAGAGCACCCGGGCCGCGGGCGGCGGGAAGGCGGCGAGCTCGACCGCCGGGTCCTCGTACATCCGGCCGAACAGGACGCTCGGCTGCCGGGGCTGGACGGTGAGCAGTCGGCCCTCCGCCCACGGGGTGCCCGCGCCGGCGGCGGTGCGGGTGGCGGTGCGGGCGGTCATACGGCGGCCGCCGCAGGGTGCGCGGGCGTGGCCGCGGGTGCCGGGCGTTCGGCGGCGACCGTCCAGATCAGGGCGAGGAAGGCCAGGTCCTGGACGACCAGCCGGCCCGGCTCGGGGATGTGGTCGGCCCCGACGAGCAGGCCGCCGGTGTTGAAGCCGACCACCAGCACGGTCTGCACCAGCGCGGCGAGCCGGCGCCGGCGCCCGCTCAGCACCCAGGCGCCGAGGGCCAGTTCGGCCAGGCCGATGGCGACGAGCAGCACGGTGGCGGCGCCCTCGGGCAGCAAGGGCAGGCCCTCGACGATGGCCCGCTGGTCGGCGCGGCCGGGGAAGATCTTGCACCAGAGGCCCTCGTACCCCCACATCAGTGCGATCGCGAGGGCGGCGCAGCGGCTCTGCCAGGTTGTCGGCACGGCGGACGGTCCTTTCTGCCGCCGCCCGGGCAGGGGCGTGCACCGGGGCGCGGCGGGGTACGACGAGGCGGCCCGGCGCCCGTGCTCGGGGCCGGTCGCTCCCGCTCGCGATCATCATGGCGCACGCGTTTGAACATGTTCAACTCCGGGTCGGACGTCTCCCCGGACGTCTCCCCGGACGTCTCCCCGGACGGCCCCCGGATCCACCCGGATGGCCCTGGACGGCCCCCGGACGATTCCCCGGACGGCCCCCGGATCCCCCCGGACGGCCCGCGGCGGGTCAGAGCTGTGGCGCGGCCTCGGCGCTCGCGATCCCGTCGACCACGCGGGCAAGGGTGCGGACGGCGCGGTGCTGAAGCCGCTTGATCGCACTGACGGTCCTGCCCATGATCTTCGCCGGCCCGGCGCCGGCCCCGGCGCCGGCAGGGCGGCGCCGGATGGTCAGTGCCCGCGCGGGCCCGGGGACAGTTCGGTGAGGGCGCGGTCGAGCATGTCGGCGAAGAAGTCGGCGGCCGCGCGGTCGATGCACAGCGGCGGCTTGATCTTGAGGACGTTGAGGTGGTCCCCGGTGGGCTGGACGACGACGCCCAGTTCGAGCATCCGGTCGCAGAGCTCCGCGGTCTCCTCGGGGGCGGGTTCGAGGGTGACGCGGTCGCGGACGAGCTCGACGCCCAGGTAGAGGCCCGCGCCGTGGACGGCGCCGATGACGGGGTGGCGGTCCGCGAGGGCGCGGAGCCGGTCGCGCAGGTGGGTGCCGACGCGCAGCGCGTTGCCCTGGAGGTCCTCGTCCCGCAGGGTGTCGAGGACGGTGAGGCCGGCGACGCTGGAGACGGGGCTGCCGCCGGTGGAGGAGAAGAAGTAGCCCTGGTCGCGGTAGCGGTCGGCGACCGCGCGCGAGGTGATGACGGCGCCCAGCGGATGGCCGTTGCCCATGGCCTTGGCCACCGTCACGATGTCGGGCACCACGCCCTGCTGCTCGAACCCCCAGAACCAGCTGCCGAGCCGGCCGTACCCGACCTGGATCTCGTCCGCGATCGTCAGACCGCCGTGGCGCCGCACCGCCGCGTACACCTGCCGGAGGTATCCGTCGGGCAGGGCCACCGCTCCGGCGTTGCCGTAGAAGGACTCCGAGACGAAGGCGCCGGGTGCCCGGCCGGACGCCGCGAGGTCGTCGACGACCCGCACCGCGTCGCCCGCGTACGCGGTGGCGTCGGCACCGCGGTGACGGCCGCGGTACGGGTTGGGCGAGTCCACGGTGTGGACCCAGGCCGGGCGGCTGGTCAGCGCGTTGGGATTGTCGGCCACCGAGGTGGAGACGGCGTCCGAGGCGTACGTCCAGCCGTGGTAGGCCTCGCGGAGTGCCACGACGTCGTGGCGTCCGGTGGCGCCGATGGCCAGCCGCAGGGCCAGGTCGACCGCCTCGGAGCCCGAGTTGACCAGGAAGACCGTGTCGAGTGGCTCGGGCAGCAGGGCGGCCAGCCGCTCGGTGAACTCCACCACCGAGGCGTAGTGGAACCGCGAGTTGGTGTTCAGCCGCCGCAACTGCCGGGACACGGCCTGCTCCACGCGCGGGTGCGCATGGCCGAGCGGCGTGACGTTGTTGACGATGTCGAGGTAGACCCGGCCGTCGGTGGACACCAGGTGGTGCCGCCAGCCACGTTCGATGCGCGGCGGGTCGTCGTAGTAGTGCTCCTGCACGCCGGCGAAGGAGGCGTCGCGCCGGCCGAGCAGCTCCGCCGACGAGGTCGTGCCGCTGGTCGCCGCCAGGCCGAGGAGGCCGGCGGGATCGGCGGTCAGGGCGAGCCAGCCGGCCGCGTACTCGGGCCGCACCAGGGCGGGCACCTCGGGGCTCTGCCGACGCCGCAGCGCGAGGTGTACGCGCGTCCCGGCGGGCAGCTCCGCCAGCGGGTCGCCGGCGCGCAGGGGTTCGCCGGCGCGCACCCCGGGGGCGGCCGGGCCGTCCCAGGAGACGTCCAGCAGGTGGAGGCCGCAGCCGATGGTCGCCCGGCCGGGCGAGGCGGCGAGCACCTCGCCGTCGCGGGGCGCCTGGAGGCCGGCCGGGCCGCCCAGCCAGAGGTCGACACCCGTCGCGACGGTCGCGGGGGAGTCGGCGGACAACGGGGTGGCGGCGGTGAGCCGCGGCCGGCCGTACCGGGTGGCGACGGCGGCGCTGCCCTGGGCGAGCAGGTCGGCCGCGAGCCGGCCCTCGGCGCCGGGCTCCAGCCAGGCGCCGTGGTCCATGGCGTCGGCCTCCGTCGACAGGTCGAGCAGGGCGATCCCGTCCGGGGCGAGGCCCGCCACCAGCGGACGGCCGACGGGCAGCGAGGGGGCCGGCCGCGCGGGGAGGCCGAGCGCGTCGGCGACCAGGCCCGCCATCACCGCGGACGGCACCGAGACGGCCTGCTCGAAGATCCGCCACTCGCCGGCGAGCGCCGCGTTGACGTAGGCGTTGTCGCCGTCGACGTCGGCCTGCTGGCGGCCGCTGACGACCAGTGCGGCCGCGCGCAGCACGACCAGCGGCCACAGCGCCGCCGCCTCCTCCGCGAACAGCGGGCGCACGGCGTGGAAGGCCCGCACGGCGGGCAGGACGTGGTGCGGCTCCGCGCCGGTGTGGTGCAGCACGGAGGACAGGCACACGGCGAGCTCGGCGACCGCCCAACTGTGCGTCAGGTCGCCGAAGTCGATGATCCCGTCGGGGAGGCCGGCGCGGCTGCCGGGCGAGCGGACCAGGTTGTCGTCGGTGAGGTCGAGGTGCACGGCCTGCCGGGGCAGCGCGTCGCGGACCTCGCCGAGGCCCGCCCAGGCCCCGGCCGTGGCGGCCTCCACGGCGGCGCGCCGGTCCGCCTCGGCGACGTGGTGGAGCAGGCCGCCGACCACCCGGTCGGCGTACTGCGGGTCCCACTGCAGGACCCGCTCCAGCCCGGGGTGGCGGAAGTCGCGGAGCGTCGTGCCGACCCGGCCGGCGATGGAGCCCATGGCCGACACCGTCCGCGGGGACAGGTGGCGGGGCCCGGAGAGGGCTCCGCCCGGCAGGAAGCGCAGCAGCCGCGCGGTGACCGGCCCGTCCTCGGTGACGACGGTGGCCGCCCGCCGGGCCCCCGCGGGGTCGCGCAGGACGGTTGCCACCCGTAGCCCGGGGTGCGCCTCGGCGACCAGGTCGGCGGCGGCGTCCTGCGCCGCCGTCTCGGTCGCGCTGAACGCCGGATTGGCGATCTTGAGCACGGCGACGGCCGTGCCGCCGTCGCCCTGGCGCAGCAGGAAGTTGGTGTCCTGCTGGCTGCCGAGGGCGTCGGCGTGCACGGTGAGCCCGAAGTGCTCGGCGGCGATGCGGCGCGCGTCGGACCCGCTCACGCGCGGGGCGGGCAGGGCCTTGCGGGCGAAGAAGTCGACGCCGGAGGGCTGCTCGTAGGGCATGCGGGAGTCCTTGTCCTGGGTGAACGGCTCGGCGGGGAGGGAGGGCCCGGTGCGGGCCTCAGCCCACGTCCCAGAGGAACCGGTGGGTGTGGATCCCGAAGTAGGGGAAGTTGTCGACCGCCGTGACGCCCTCGACCGGGCGCACCACGTCGTTGATGAAGTCCAGCAGCGCGGCCGGGCTGTGGCAGACGACCTCGGTGAACAGGTCGAAGGCGCCCGAGGTCAGGACGGCGTAGACGACCTCGTCGTGCCGGGAGAGCGCATCGGCCACCGCCCGCGGATCGCCGTCCACCCGGATGCCCAGCAGCGCCATGGCCTGGCCGCCCATCGCCACCGGGTCGGTCACCCCGACGACCTGGACCACCTTGGCGTCGATCAGCCGCTGCAACCGCTGTCGGGCCGCCGACGGCGACAGTCCGACCTTGGGCCCCAGCTCGGCGTAGGGGATGCGGCCGTCCGTCTGGAGCTCACGCAGGATCGCCCGGTCGATCTCGTCCATCCCGCTCACCGCCGGACGGCGGGGTCGGGGCGGCCCGGCAGCCGCCCGGCGGCCGGCCCAGGGGAGCGGAAGGGGTGCATGGCTGGTCCTCCGGTGTGGGGTGCAGGATCGACCCTACGATCGATTCACGCGTCAAGGCAATGCCTGACGCTCGAATCGCGTGTATGCCCGGATGAAAACAGCGCCCCGGCCCGGCGCGACGACCGTACGAGCGGCGCCCCTCGCGGCGGGGGCACCGCCCGCAGCGCCCCTCGCGCCGGGCCGGGGCGGCCTCAGAGGGTTGCCTGGGTCACCACGCCGACGAGCCGGAAGATGGTCCGGCCCCACGGCGAGGCGGCGATGAGTACGCCGAACACGACGCAGAGGAAGGCCATGAACCGCTCGTCGGCCCGGCTGCGGGCCTCGGTACGGCGGTTGAGGCGGATGAGGATGATGATGGCGAGTGCCGCCGACGCGCTGATGGTCAACGGTGTATCCCCGTTCTGGTGACTGCGTGACTGCGTGACTGCGTGGGTGTGTGACTGCGTGGGTGTGGGGTGCGGGTGTGTGACTGTGAGGGCGCGTGGTGTGCGGGGCCGTGGGACGGGTGGGGCAAGTGGCTGCGGGAGGGAGAGCCGGGCCGGATCAGTGGTACCGGCCGGGCCGGGGTGCCGGGACGCGGGGCAGCAGTTCCCAGAGCGGCCGGCCGCCGCCGGCCCAGCGGCCGAGGAGCTCGCGGTCGACCAGGACGACGTCCTGTTCCCGGCCCCACCTCACCGCCGGGCCGGTGAACCTGCCGTTGGTGACGACGACGGGCACCTGGGCCCGGTGCACCCGCTCGTTGGTGCCCACCAGCGCGTACAGCACGCCGACGCCGACCGCCGAGCCGCCGTCCGGGTCCTGTTTGTGCTTGCACTGGAGGACCCAGCGGCGTCCATGCGGGTCCGTCGCCAGGACGTCCGCGCTCTGGTCGCCGCCGCCGCCCACCTGCTCCGCGCGGCACCCGTCGCGGCGCAGGAGGTCCCGTACGGCGAACTCGAAGGCCCGGTGCCCCAGCTGGTCGAGGCCGCCCGGCCCCGTCAGCGCGAGCCGCAGCCGGCGCCGCCGCTCGCGCGCCGCGGCCTCCCGGGCCAGTCGGCTCCGGACCACCGCCACGCCGACGGCCGCAGCGGCCGCCGACAGCAGCAACGGCAACCACCAGTGCGCGAACAGCCACCGGAGCAGCGCCGGCACGAAGCCGACGACGACCGCGGCGCCGCACAGCAACAGGACGAGAGACTCACCACCGGACCCACCACCGCTGTTCTTTCCCGACCGTCCCCGACGTGCCGGCGGCCTGCGCGATCCCACCCGGTCCCCTCCGACTCGGTTGCCAGACGAAGGACCCCATGACACCAGCCGCCACGGCCGGCACAGCAGACGCGTGCGGGAGCACACCGACGGCGCCCGCCGGCGTCCGTCCGCCGGTCTGCGGTCGCCGTCCGCCGGTCGTCGGCCGGTCGCCAGCCGCCCTCAGTCGGCCTGCGGTGCGGACCGGGCGGGCCACACCGCGCGCGGGCCCGTGACCTCGGCGCCGAGGGCGGTGACGCGGGCGCGCAGGCCGCGGTCCGCGGTGACGACAAGGCAGTCCCGCTGCGGCCGACGGGCCAGGGCGTCCCCGACGACCCCGACGATCCGGTCGTCTCCGCTGCCGGCCGCGGCGACGACCTCGACCCCGGGGACGCCCGTGACCCCGCGCGCGGCACCCTCCACGACCAGGACCACCTCCAGCGGCCCGCCGCGGTACCGCTCCGGCGCACCGCCGTGGTCCGCGAGCCCCCTCCGCGCGACGTGCGCCAGCGCGTCCCGCAGCCGTTCCGCCGCCCCCTGCCGGTCCCGCCACCACCCGTCGGGCACCGAACCCACCACATTGGCGGCGTCCACCACCAGCAGCGGCATCCGCCCGCCGGGCCCGCCCGCACCGTTCGCGCTCATGGCCCGCAAGCCTGCCACGCCGCACCCGTCGTCTCGGCGTCCCTCCACGCCGGGCCCGTCCACGTTGGGCCCGTCCACGCGCCCGTCCACGTGGCGCGCGCCGGGGCATCAGGGGCCGCCGCCCGTTGTCGGAGCCGCCCGCTAGCTTGGTCCCGACCGAGCGCGGACGAAGGGGAGAGCGGCCATGGGCGGCAGTACGTGGGAGTACCTCACACCGTATCGAGGGAGCATGGAGGCCACCCTGGAAGCCCTCCACGAGGAGGTCTTCCAGGAGCTCTACGGCGACGGCGCCATGTTCGGCAGCCGCGCCGAGCTCTACGCCGACGAGCAGTACATGGCCGAGGCGGGCACGCACTCGATCCTGGACGTGCGGCACGTCGTCGCCACCACCGAACCCCCGGGCGGGGCCGGCGGCGCTGACTACGGGACGCTGCGCCCCCTGGCCCCCGAGCGGCTGGTGCACCACTTCGGCACCGAACGCCCGACCGTCGAGCAGTACGAGGCCGCGACGGCCCGGGCCCACGAGGCCCTCCTCCGCTGGACCCCGGGCCCGGACACGACGCTCCACGGCGAGCACACCATGCGCTGGACCGGCCGCTACGTGCTCCTCCACACCGACGGCCGGCCCACTCACGTCGGGATCTTCGGCTCCTCCGGGGACTGACCCCCGCCCGGGCCGGACACCACGCGGACACGAACACGAACACGGACGTGGGTGCGGACACGGGCGGGGGCGGCGGGATCACGCGTCGGTGCGTACCGTCCGCACGGCCCGGGGTTCGGCGGAGGGGCCGGCCTGGCCCGGTCCGCCCTCCCGAGGCGTTCCTGCGCGCCGGGGCGCGAGCAGCGCCGAGACGATGCCGACGACGGCCAGGCCCGCGCCGACCCCGAGGGCGGGTCTGAAGGCGTCCACGAAGGCGTCGGGCGAGCCGTAGACGGCCGGCCCGGTGAAGATCGCCGCGAGGACGGCGACACCGAAGACGCCGCCGAGCTCCCGGATGGCGCTGTTCGTCCCGGACGCGACCCCGGCCTCCTGCTGCGGCACGGAGCCCATCACCGCGTTGGCGACGGTCGGGAAGCACATCGACGTTCCGACCCCGGCCACCGTGAGGGCGACGCTCAGCTGGGCGTACCCCATGCCCGGGTGGGCGATCGCGGCGACCCAGCCGAGTCCGGCCGCCTGCAGTGCCAGCCCGGCGGCCATGAAGGGGCGGTTGCCGAAGCGCTCGGACAGGGCTCCCGCGACGGGCGCGACCACCATGGGGGTCGCGGTCCAGGGGAGGATCCACAGGCCCGCGGCGAGCGGCGAGTTGCCGAGCCCGATCTGCAGGAACTGCGACATCAGGAAGAGTGCGCCGAACAGCGAGGCGTACATGAAGAAACTGACGCCGTTGGCCGTGGAGAAGCCGCGCAGACGGAACAGGCCGAGCGGGAGCATGGGGTTGCGGGCCCGCCGCTGCCAGGCGAGGAAGCCGGTCACCAGGGCCGTCCCGGCCAGCAGCGAGAGGAGCACCTCGGCGCTGCCCCAGCCGACCGTGCTCGCGCGGACCAGCCCCCAGGTCAGGCCCAGGAAGCCCGTTCCGGCCAGGGCGAGGCCGACGGGGTCGAGGCGCGGTCTGGGGCCGAAGCTCTCGGTCAGCCGACGCAGCGCGAGCGGGGCCAGGGCGAGCCCGACGGGGACGTTGAGCCAGAAGATCCACTGCCAGGCGAGGCCGTTGGTGATCGCCCCGCCGACGACCGGTCCCATCGCGACCGCGAGACCGGCGATGCCGCCCCAGAGCCCGATGGCCATCCCGCGCTTCTCGGCCGGGAAGGCCTGGCTGATCAGGGTGAGCGTCAGGGGCATCACGATCGCCGCGAAACCGCCCTGCACCGCGCGGGCGGCGATCAGGGCTCCGACGGAGCCGGACATGGCGGCCGCCGCCGAGGCGACGGCGAAGCCGAGGACTCCGATGGCGTACACGCGCCGCCTGCCGAACCTGTCGCCGAGCGCGGCGCCGGTCAGCAGCAGGCACGCGAAGGCCAGGTTGTAGGCGTTCACCGTCCATTCGAGGTCGGTGAGCTTCGCGCCCAGGTCGGCTCTGAGCACGGGCAGCGCGGTCGTCACCACCAGGGTGTCGAGGGCGACCATGAACAACCCGAGGGAGGCCAGCACCAGGGTCCACGCCTGGCGGGGCCGGGCCGCGGCGGGCGCGCGGGGGAAGTCGTCGTGAGACATGGGGTTCACATCCTCTGCGGATCGGGGGCCGGGTTTCCGGTCTCACCCCTTCGACGGACGGGAGGAGGCCGGATCGACACCGGCCGCAGGAAGATGAGCCCGAGGGCGCTGTCGATTCCGGCGGGTGCCGCACGTCGTACGAGTGGAGGGCCCGGACGGCGGGCCCGAGCGAGAGGGGAGCACGCCATGGCGCAGTACCTGATCCTGATCTACGGGGACGAGGCCTCCTGGGCCGCCGCCCCGCAGGAGACCCTGGCCGAGGCGCACGAGGACCACCGCGCCTTCCAGGAACGCAACAGGACGGCCGTCCTCGGCGGCAACGCCCTGCACTTCACCGAGACGGCCACCTCCGTCCGTAAGGACGGGTCGGGCGGCTTCGCCGTCACGGACGGGCCCTTCGCCGAGACGAAGGAGGCACTCGGCGGCTACTACCTGGTCGAGGCCGCGGACCTCGACGAGGCCATCGGCCTGGCCAAGCAGGTCCCGGTGCACTTCGGCGGCGGCGTCGAGGTGCGTCCCGTCCGGGTGATCGACTGACGGAGGCCGCCGATGGCCACGGACCCGGTGGTCGCCGCCGCGGTCGCGGACGCGCACCGCCGCGAGTGGGCCTTCGTGCTCGCCGCGACCGCGCGCGTCACCCGCGACCTCGACCTGGCCGAGGAGTGCGTGCAGGACGCGTACGCGAAGGCGCTGACGGTGTGGGGCGAGCGCGGCATCCCGCAGCGCCCCGGGGCGTGGCTCACCACGACCGCCCGCAACCGCGCACTGGACGGGCTGCGGCGCGACGCGACCCTGCGCCGGTCGCTGCCGCAGCTCCTCGACCCCGCCGCCCGCCCGGCCGCCGGTCCTGCCGACGGCCCCGCACCTGAGCCGTCCCCGACGGAGGAGTACCCCGACGACCGGCTGCGGCTGATCTTCACCTGCTGCCACCCGGCCCTCGCCGAGGAGACCAAGGTCGCCCTGACCCTCCGGCTGCTGTGCGGCCTCACCACCGCCGAGGTGGCCAGCGCCTTCCTCGTCAGCGAGCCGGCCATGGCCGCCCGGATCACGCGCGCCAAGAAGAAGATCGCCACCGCGCGCATCCCCTACCGGGTACCGCCCGCCGACGAACTGCCCGAGCGCATCGACGCCGTCCTCACCGTGGTGCACCTGCTCTTCACCACCGGGCACACCGCCCCGGCCGGCGACGACCTCGTCCGCCGCGACCTGGTGGAACGGGCCCTCGACCTGGCCCGGATGCTGCGCACCCTGCTGCCCGGGGACTCCGGGGTCGCCGGGCTGCTGGCACTGATCCTGCTGACCGACGCCCGCCGCGAGGCCCGCTCGGCCGACGACGGCCGGCTGCTCCTGCTCGACGAACAGGACCGCACGCGGTGGGACGGCGCCGCGATCGAGGAGGGCCTCGCGCTCGTCCGCGAGGCCCTGCGCCCGAGGCCCCCGGGGCGGTTCGCGCTGATGGCGGCCATCGCCGCCGTCCACGCCGGGGCGCCGAGCTGGCAGGAGACCGACTGGCGGGAGGTCGTCGCCCTCTACGACCTGCTGGTCCGGATCTGGCCGTCACCGGTGGTGGCCCTCAACCGCGCGGTGGCGGTGGGTTTCGCCGACGGCCCGGCCGCCGGACTCGCGGCGCTCGACGCGCTCGCCACCGAACCGCAGCTCGCCGGCTACGGCTACCTCGCCGCCGCCCGCGCCGACCTCCTGCGCCGGCTCCACCGCACCGAGGAGGCGCGGCTGGCCTACCAGGAGGCGCTGCTGCTCACGGAGAACACCGTCGAGCGCGACTTCCTGACCGGCCGCCTCCGGCAGCTGGGGCCGCGCGAGGACGGCTGAGCCGGGGGCCCCCGGATCCGCCGCCGTCGGAGCAGCCGCCGCGGGAGCGCGCCCGTCCGGCCCCTGGCGGTTGCCGGCCCGGCCAGCGGGCCGGGCCCCTTCTTGCGGGTGAGCGGTTCTTGCGGTGACCGGTACTGGCGGTGACCGGTACTGGCGGTGACCGGCGGCGGGTGGTGACCGGTTCTTGTGGTGACCGGGCGGCGGCAGGAGGAGAGTGGAAGGCGGCGCGATCGCGGACGGCGGCCAGCAGGGGGAGTGATCGGGAGGTCTGCGATGACCTTTGTACAGATCGTCGAGTGCCGCACGGAGCGGCCGGACGAGCTCAACCGGCTGATGGACACCTGGATCGAGCAGACCCAGGGCCGGCGCACCGCCACCCACGCGATGGTGGGTGCGGACCGGGCGGACGCCCAGCACATCGTGGAGATCGTCGAGTTCCCGTCCTACGAGGCGGCGATGCGCAACTCCGGCCTGCCGGAGACCGACCGGATCTTCCGCGAGATGGTCGCGCTCTGCCAGGAGCCGCCGACCTTCACCAACCTGGACCTGGTCCGCGACGAGCAGCTCCAGAAGGCTGCGGCCCGCCGGCTGCTCGTCGACCCGTCGAGCGGGGACATGTCCGCGCTCGACGAGCTGCTCGCGCCGGACTACCGCGACCACGACCCGTCGATGGACGGCGACACGGTCGGCCCGGCGGCCGTACGGCAGATGATCGAGGGCTACCGGACGGCCTTCGACTTCACCTTCGACATCCAGTCCCAGATCGCCGAGGGGGACCAGGTGGCCACCCGCTGGGTCTGGCGCGGCACCCACATCGGGGAGTTCATGGGCATGCCGGCCAGCAACAAGACCATCGAGGCCGCCGGGATGACGGTGTTCCGCTTCGAGGACGGAATGATCAAGGAGGGCTGGTGGAGCTGGGACGGCGTCGGAATGATGCGTCAGATGGGCATGATGCCCGGCTGACCGCTCCTCCGCGTCGCACCGGCCCTGCGCCGGTCGGTGTCACCTCGGGACGGGCCCTGCCCGCCCGGGGGCGCGGGCGTGCCGTCGTGGGCGCCCCGTCGGTTGGAGCCCCGTCGGGGAGCCCGACCGCGCCGGGCTCGTGATCGCCGGGCCGCCGGAGCCGCCTCGGTCACCGGGGCCGCCGGGCCGAGTGCCGGCGGACGACCGTCCGCCAGCACTCCGTGGTGGCGTCAGTCCGCTGTTCCGTACCTGAGCCCGTCCAGGACGAGGTCGAGGAGCCGTTCGGCCTGCTCGCGCTGTTCGGGCTTCCCCGAGGCGAGGGCGACGCCGGTGAGGGCCGCGAACATGTCGCCGGCGCCGATGTCGGACCGGATCGTCCCGGCGGCGGTTGCGGCGTCCAGGAGCGAGGTGAGGGCGGTCATCATCAGCTCGCGGCTGTGGGCGTAGGGGTTGACGCCGGAGTCGACGACGGCGCGAAGGGCCTCGGCCATCCCCAGTTTCGCCGTCGCGTAGTCGATGAAGCGTCCCATCCAGGCGCGGAGCGCCTCACGCGGCGGCAAGGCCGCCAGGAGCTCGGGGGCGGCGTCGCACAGCCGGCTCAGTTCGTTGCGGTAGGCGGCCTCGATCAGCGCCTCCCGGGTCGGGAAGTTCCGGTAGAGGGTGCCGGAGCCCACGCCCGCCTCCTTGGCGATGCGTTCGAGGTGCGCGTCCAGCCCCTCCTCGGCGAAGACGCGCACGGCCACGGAGAGGATCCTCTCCCGGTTTCGCCGCGCGTCGGCCCGTAGCGGCCGTCCGGTGCCGGTGGTCATGGGGGGCTCCTTTGCCGTCGGTGCGTTTGCTAAACGGAGGCGCCTCCGCTTAAATCCCATGAACCGGGGACGCCTCCACTTGGCGAGTGTAAGTCGAGTGCAGGGCGCATCCCCGCCGGTGTCCGTACGGTGCGGACGCATCCACCCCGAGGAGAGAACGATGGGCTTCCCGCTCGAAGGCAAGGTTGCCGTGGTCACAGGGGGCGCGTCCGGCGTCGGCCTGGGAATCGCCCGGGAATTCGTGGAGCAGGGCGCCCGCGTGGTCATCACCGACCTGCACCGGGGCCCGCTGGACGCGGCGGCCGCCACGATCGGACCGAACTGCTCCGGCATCGTGGCCGACGTCACCAGGCTCGCGGACATGGAGGCGGCGTACGAGGAGGTCATCGCACGGCACGGGCGCCTCGACGCCGTCGTGGCCAACGCCGGCATCGGCGCACACGCCCCGCTCGGCGCCATCACCGAGGAACAGTTCGACCGGACCTTCGGCGTCAACGCGAAGGGCGTCCTGTTCACCGTCCAGCCGGCGATCGCGCTGCTGCCGCCCGGCGGCACGGTCGTCATCATCGGGTCGACCGCGTCCATCCAACCCCCGGCCGGCATGGGCCTGTACGGCGGCGCCAAGGCCGCGGTGCGCGCCTTCGTCCGGTCCTGGATCCAGGACGTCAAGGGCTCCGGCATCCGCATGAACGTCCTCAGCCCCGGCGCCGTCGACACCGACTCCCTGCGGAGTGCCCTCGCCATGGCACAGGGTGCTGACGCCGTCCCCGCCGCGGTGCGGAGGATGGGCGAGGGCAACCCCACCGGGCGGATCGCCGACCCCCGCGAGATGGGCAAGGCCGCGGCCTTCCTCTCCAGCGACGCCTCCAGCTTCATCACCGGAGTCGAGCTCTTCGTCGACGGCGGCATGGCGCAGGTCTGAGGCATGGTGCGGGTTCTGAGGCGTGGCACGGGTTCTGAGACGTGACGCAGGTCCGAGGCGTGGCACAGGGCTGAGGCCGCCGGCCGGCTGCCGCCCGCTCCGCGCCGGCTTCGGGGCTCCCGCCGGGCCGGCCGTACTTGTTAGCTACTTAGCCAATCTGCTAAATATGAGGGCGTGACAGAAGCTCAGGACGACGCGGGCGTCTTCCGCGCACTCGCCGATCCGACCAGACGTCAGATCCTGGAGGACCTCCGGGGCGGGGAGCTCGCGGCCGGCGACATCGCGGCCCGGTTCCCGATCAGCGCGCCCTCCGTCTCCCGCCACCTCGGCGTCCTCAAGGGGGCAGGACTGGTCACCGAACGCCGGGACGGCAACCGCATCCTCTACTCGCTCGTCGAGGAGCGCCTGGCGACCTCCGTCGGCCGCTTCCTCAGCGCCGTCTGCCCCGAGCAGATCGTGCTGCGCCACACCAAGTGGCGCTCAGGTGCTCAGAAGGAGGGGTCATGAGACAGCCGAACCTGTCCAGCGTCGTCGAACGCCGGCTGCTGGTGAACTACCGGATCGCCCCGGAGGCCGCAGCCCGCCTGCTCCCCGGTGGGCTGCGCCCGCAACTGGTGAACGGTCACGCGGTCGCGGGGATCTGCCTGCTGCGGCTGGGCGGTGTCCGGCCGGGCTGGGCGCCCCGGGCGTTCGGGCTGCGCAGCGAGAACGCGGCCCACCGGATCGCCGTCGAGTGGGACGGGCCGGACGGCACCGAGACCGGCGTCTACATCCCGCGCCGCGACACCGCCTCCCGGGTCAACGCCTGGGCCGGCGGCCGGATCTTCCCCGGGGAGTACGGCCGGGCCGACTTCGACGTCCACGAGACGGCCGACCGTGTGCGCGTCGCCTTCGCGACCCGGGACGGCGCCGCCCGGGCGGACGTCACCGTCGACCTGGCCGACGAGCTGCACGGCAGCAGCCTCTTCGCCGACCTCGTAGAGGCCTCCCGCTTCTTCCAGGACGGTGCCAAGGGCTGGTCGGCCACCAGGGCGAACCGCGGGCTGGACGGCATGGCGCTGCGGACCGGCGCCTGGCACGTCGAGGCGGGCCGCGTCCGCTCCGCCACGTCGTCCTTCTTCGACGACCCGGACCGCTTTCCCCCGGGCAGTGCCACCCTCGACTGCGCCCTGGTGATGCGCGACGTCCCCGTCGCCTGGCGCCCGCTCCCGGCCATGGCCGTCGCCTGAGCGCCCCGGTCGGCCGGCGCCCCCGCCGGCGCCCCCGGGCGATCCACCTGCCGCGCCGGCCCGGACGGCGGC
>NZ_JBHJUK010000139.1:0-23715 GCF_042266225.1 Kitasatospora sp. NPDC056181 | reverse complement strand
GACAGAGATAGTTGTGCTCGGAGCCGGCCGGGGCCGTGAACCGCGGGTGGGGACCTCCTGCCGTTGCGGCTGCTCCTGGTGCTGGCCCGTCGACGCGGGGAGCGGTCGGGCGGGTTGGAAGGCGAGGGCGGCGCGCACCCAGTGCCACAACGTCTGCTGAGGAGGAAGGGCCTGGCGACGCTTGCCAGCCAGGTAGTACTTGGCGGCCTGAAGGACATGGGTGCTGTCAGCGGGCATCAAGGCCCCCAAGTGGAAGCTCTGCCACGGTCTGTGTCGCTGCCTCCGGTGAGCCGGGAGACGTTACGGGCCGTGCCTCGGTGGAGAGACCGGGCGTGTGAGGGAGAGTGGGTTGTGAGGCCGGGGAACTGTCACCCTGGGTTGCCATCTGCTGGATGATCAGCGGGGCTGCGATACCCAGTGTCAACGCCCCCAGCGGACCTGCGATCTGGTCCGCAGCTGCGTACACCGCGTTCAGGCCCGTCCCCATTACGCATCTGCAGGTGATGGCGATGGCATAGCCCCACAACTGGGGCCGCCCGCGACCGTCCACCCATGGCCACTTCGGGACCCTGAAGGGCCGCGCGGCCGACCAGAGACCATGGACCTCGACTAACCCCACACCCAGCAGCCCCCACAGGCATGCCTGCCAAGTCGGCATTGTCCCCCGCTCTCCCTCTGGACCCAGTCCCGTCGCACCCGAACGTAGCCCCAGTGGTTCTCCCCGTACAGAACGCACCGAAGAACTGTCTCGCGCCGCCACCGGCGGGGTTTTGCTGTCGGTGCTGTCCGAGATGCTGGGCGGCATGGACAACGATGCGCTAATGCGAGGCCGGGTGTACGGGGCGGATCACGACGATCCGGATCCGGGGCCGCGGCCGGGCCGCGCCTACCGGGAGCTGGTGGCCGGCCCGCTCGACGGACTGCTGCTGGACGTGACCGGCTGGAGCCGGGAAGAGCTTGAGGACGGCGCGGCGCTGGTCACCGAGATCGGCGCCCATGGCGCGGGCGGGCGCGCTCACTACGGGCCGCGGCCGGTACTGGGACTGGGAGGGCGACAGCGCCTGAGCCTCTGATCGGCCAGAAGGCCGCCACCCGGTGGGTGGCGGCCCTCGTCGGCTTTCTCGGAGCGGCTCCACGGTAGCGACTGCCACTGACAATGCCCCAGCCTGGGGCGCGCCCGGTGCGGCCGCTGGGGTGGCTCGTTGGTAGGGCATGGCAGATGAGGTGGGTGCCGGGGCGGAGCGTGCGCCGATGGTGTGGGTGCTGGCGGTGCGTGAGTCGGCGGTCGGGGCGCCGTTCGCGGAGGTGATCGTGGAGGTCGGCCCCCGACTGCACGGTGACCTGATCGAGAACGTGGTGGACAGCGGGTTCGTCCTCGCGGCGGGAGACCCACCGGACACCACCGCGGTGGTGGAGATGCGGGGCGATCTGCTGGCGCGCCTGGTGCTGGTGGGCGGCCGGCAGGTCTGGGAGCCGGCCTCGCCGGTCGTCGCCTCGTCCGGATGGCTGTCGGCGGCCGGGGCCCGGGGCGGGGCTGTGGTGATCGTGGTGCCGCCTGGAACGTGGCCGCCCGGGCTGATGAAGCTGGCACCGCAGGAACGGATCGACGTCTTCACCCGGAGCCTGGAGGAAGCCCGGGAAGCCGGCCTGGTGCTGCACGGCATCGCCGCATTCGACACCAGCCCGGCCGACCGCTGATCGAACCCGCCGACGCCCGCCCTCGCGCCCGCGGGACATGCACCACGGCCAGCCACCTCCCGAGCGGCAGATCGCCGCCGTGGTCTCCCGGACAGGCAGCGGACCTGCGCGGCCGACTACCGTCGGCGGTGATCGTTGGGTGCGAGGCGTGGGCCGAAGCGCGGTGCGCGGGCACCGGCGAGGAGGGCGAGTCTGCAGACCCGGTGGCGCTGGCCGGCGTAGGGGGCGAGGAGTTCCAGCATCTCGTCATCGGTGCTGCGCGCCCGCCCGGTGAAGAAGTGGCCGATGTGGTTGGCGAGATGGAAGTCCCCGACGGAGACGGCGTCCGCGTCGCCGTTGCTGCGCTGCAGCGTTTCGGCGGCGGTCCAGATACCGATGCCGGGCACGCTCGCCAGGCGGGCGTGGGCGTCCGCGCTGCTCATGGAGGACGCTTCTTCGAGCCGTGGTGCGAGCCGGACGGCCCGCATGATCGTCGCCGAGCGCTTCGGATCCACACCGGCGCGGTGCCACTCCCAGGACGGGATCAGGGCCCACTGACGGGCGGCGGGCGCGACATACAGGTCCGTGCGGGGCCCCGGGGCTGGGTCACCATGACGCCGCACCAGGTACCTCCACGCCCTCCTGGCCTCGGTGACCGTGACCTTCTGCTCCAGCACCGCAGGCACCAGGGAGTCCATGACCAGGCCGGAGGCCCCGAGGCGCAGGCCCGGGTTGCGGCGCTGGACCTCCCGCAGCGGCCCGGGCGGCAGGATGAGCTGGTTGGGGGTGTCGTGGGCGCCGAGCATGGCCGGCAGGCGGTCCAGGAGCCATGGGGCCGCCGCGCCCCATGCGGCCGCGGTGATCTCCCCGTCGGCGGGACGGGCGGTGATGCGCATGGTGCCGATGCCGCACGGGGTGCGGAAGGCGCGCCACAGGTCGCCGGGTGACCAGGCCGAGACCGGGTCGCCGGCGCCGCGGTGCAACGGGCCGAGAACGTGGCCCAGGTCGAGCGGGTAGCCGGGGTGCCAGGTGCGTCGGAGCGGCTCCACGGCTTGCTCGGCTCCTCTCCGGAACGGCGGTACCGCCGCAGGCGCGGCGCGCCGAACCCTACAACATCTCTACCGCCGTGACCTGCAGTAATGCAATCAACTCGAACGAGTGAGCGATTAACGGCAAAGCGGAATCCGGCTTCCCTTTTTCGCTCACATGTTCGATTCTGGGGGTATGGAGGCAACACTCGCGGCGCTGGCACCCCAGCTCCGGCTGTCCCGGCCCACCGGACCGCTGGTGCCGGTCCTGCCCGCCCTGCAGGACTTCCTCCCGGAACGAGGACTGCGCCCGGGCGCAGTCGTGTCGGTGACCGGAGGAGGAACGGCGCTGCTGCTCGCCCTGGCGGCCGCCGCTACCTCGGCCGGCACCTGGTGCGCCGCGCTCGGCTTCGAAGGGCTCGGGCTGCTCGCCGCGGCGGAGCTCGGCGTCGACCTGAGCCGGCTGGTCGTGGTCGAGGCGCCGCACGAGCGGTGGCCAGAAGTTGCACTCGCCCTGGCCGACGGCTTCGGGCTCCTGCTGCTGCGCGGCGGTCCGCCGCCCGGACCGCTGGCCGAGCGCCTGGCAACGGTGGCGCGGCGCAGCGGGTGCGCGGTGGTGGTGTCCGGGGGATGGCCGGGTGCGCGAGTGCGGCTTCGGGTGGCGTCGCAGTCCTGGGAGGGGCTGGGATCGGGCCGTGGGCGGCTGCGGGCGCGGCGGGTGACAGTGGTGGCCGGAGGCCGGGGTGCGGCGGCGCGCGAGCGCCGGGTGGGCCTGTGGCTTCCGGACGCGCACGGCGCGGTCCGCCTGGACAGCGCGGCGGGCCCGCCGGCGTCGGTCGCTGCCGACCCGCTGGCGCCGGTCGCTGCCGAGGGCCGGCAGACGTCCACGCCCGCGCCGGTGCCTTCGGGGCGCGGTCCGCTGGTGGTGGTCTGAGATGACCGAGCACTCGCCGCGGGTGCTGGTCGGCTGGGTCCCGGACTGGCCGGTGGTCGCCGTGCTGGGGGCAGAGCCGGAACCGCAGCGACTGGCCGCAGTGGTGGCCCGCGCCCGGATCCTCGCCGCGACCGCAGGCGCGCGGGCGGCCGGGGTACGGCGCGGGCAGAAGCTGCGCTCGGCCCAGGCCCTGCTCGCGGGCCTGGAGGTCTACGAACGCAGCGCCGACGACGAGGCGAAGGCGTTCGAGCCGGTCGCGGACGCGGTGGGCGCGCTGGCCGCACACCTGGAGGTGCTGCGCCCCGGCCTGCTCGCGGTCCCGGCCGCCCCGGCCGCACGCTTTCACGGCGGCGAGGAGCCCCTGGCCGAGCGGGTGGTCGACGCGGTCGAGGCGACAGGACATCCGTGCCGGGTCGGCGTCGCCGACGGCTTGTTCGCCGCGCGGCTCGCCGCCCGGGCCATGCGCATCGTCCCGGCAGGGGACAGCTCCCGGTTCCTGGCGCCGTTCCCGGTCGCCGAGCTGGCGGACGCGAAGCTGGCCGACCTGCTGAGCCGGCTTGGTCTGCTGACGCTGGGGCAGTTCGCCGCGCTGCCGGCCGCCGGCGTCGCCGACCGGTTCGGCGCCGCCGGGACGGCTGCGCACCGCCTGGCCCGCGGACTGGAGGCGCGGCCGGTCGTGCCCCGGCCGCCGGGCGTGGACCTGTCGGTCGAGGAGCGGTTCGAGCAGCCGTACACGCTCGCCGAGCCGCTGGTGTTCGCCGCGCGCGGCCTCGCCGAGCGCCTGCACGCCGGCCTCGCCGGGGCGGGGCTGGCGTGCGAGCGGGTCGAGGTGGAGGTCGAGTGCGCGGACGGCAGCACCGCCGCCCGGGCCTGGCGTCACGAGGGCGTGCTGTCGGTGGGGGCGGTGGCCGAGCGGGTGCGCTGGCAGCTGCAGGCCTGGCAGCACCACCGGCTGTTTAAGGAGGCGGCGGGCGGGGTGGTCGCGCTGCGGCTGGTACCGGACGGCCTGGTCCGCGACCCGGGCCGGCAGCTCTCCCTCGCCGACGGCGACCAGGAGGCCACTGCGCGGGCGGAGCGTGCGGTGGCCCGGGTGCAGGCCATCCTCGGCCACACGGCGCCGGTCACCGTGGAACTGGCCGGCGGCCGTGCCCCGGGCGACCGGGTGGTGCGCACCCCGTGGGGCGACGCGCACCAGGAGCGCCGGGCGGACGGGCCCTGGCCGGGCCGGCTGCCCGCGCCGTCCCCTACCTACGTTCCGGCCATGCCGCGGCCGGTCAGGCTGCTGGACGCCGACGGCCGGGACGTGCAGGTCACCGCGCGGGCCGAAGTCGCCAGAACCCCCGACCGCCTGGTGCTGGGCCCGGGGGACACGGCGCGGGTGGCCGGCTGGGCCGGGCCGTGGCCGGAGCAGGAACGCTGGTGGGACCCCGCAGAAGCCCGGCGCACCGCACGGATGCAGGTCACCTCCGACGACGGCCGCGCCTTCCTGCTCGCCGTCATGGGCGGGCGCTGGCACCTCGAAGGCGACTACGACACCTGACGGCGACGGACGGCACCGCTTGGGGGGAGCTGCCCCTCCACCGGACGGACGCTCCGGCTGCCACCCCGGCCGGCCCGCCCCCGCACCCGGACCACCGGGCACCACCACGTTCAGGACACGACGATGAAGTTCAACAGCCACCACACGCTCCCCTGGAGCGAGCTGCACCGGCGGATGACCGGCGGCCGGCCCCCGGCCGCGGACAGCACAGTGGTTCCCTTCCCCGGCCCGGCGCAGCGCCAGGACCCCACCCCGCCGCCCCGGCAGGCCCCGGCCGGCGCGGGCTGGGCGGAGCTGCACGTCCACTCCACCTACAGCTTCCTCGACGGCGCCAGCGACCCCGCACAACTGGTCGCCGAAGCCGCCCGCCTCGGCATCGAGACCCTCGCCGTCACCGACCACGACGGCCTGTACGCGGCCGCCGTGTTCGCCGCCGAAGCCCGCCGCGCCAGCATCAGCACAGTGTTCGGGGCCGAGCTGACCCTGGACGCGGACCTCACGCCGACCGGCACACCGGACCAGGACGGCGAACACCTGCTCGTCCTGGCCCGCGGCCCGCAGGGATACCGCCGCCTCGCCAAGGCCATCGGCGACGCGCACCTGGCCGGCGAAGGCAAACGCCGCCCCCGCTACAACCGCGACCACCTCAAAGCCGCCCACGAAGGCCACTGGGCAGTCCTGACCGGCTGCCGCAAGGGCGCGGTGCGCCGCGCCCTGGAGAACGAGGGCGAGGCCGGCGCCGAACGCGAACTGCACACCCTCACCGAGGCCTTCGGCCGCGACAACGTGTACGTCGAGCTGACCGACCACAAGCTGCCCGGCGACGACGACCGCAACGACGCCCTCGCCGCCCTCGCCACCCGAACCGGCCTCACGGTGGTGGCCACCACCGCCGCCCACCACGCCACCCCGGCCCAGGCCCGCCTCGCCCAGGCCCTCGCCGCCCTGCGCCAGAACCGCTCCCTGGCCGACGCCGAGCCCTATCTCGCGGCGGCCGGCACCGCGCACCTGCGCTCACCGGCCGAGATGACCACCCGCCTCGCCCCCTGGCCCGGCATCCAGCAGCACACGGTCGACCTCGGCCGCGCCTGCGCGTTCGACTTCCGCGACCTCGCCCCGCAACTACCCGGCTTCCCCGTGCCGGCCGGCCACACCGAGGCCACCTTCCTACGCCAGCTCACCCACCAGGCGGCCGCCACCCGCTTCGCCCCCGGCAACGACAAGGCCCACCGCCAGATCGCCTACGAGCTCGACGTCATCGAACAACTCGGCATGGCCGGCTACTTCCTCATCGTCCACGACATCGTCGACTTCGCCCGCCGCAGCAACATCTGGTGCCAGGGCCGCGGCTCCGCCGCCAACTCCGCCGTCTGCTACGCCCTGGGCATCACCTCCGTGGACCCGATCCACTACGGCCTGCTCTTCGAGCGCTTCCTGTCGCCGGAGCGCGACGGCCCGCCCGACATCGACCTGGACATCGAGCACCGGCGCCGCGAGGAAGTCATCCAGTACTGCTACGACACCTACGGCCGCGACCACGCCGCCCAGGTCGCCAACGTCATCACCTACCAGCCCCGCCTCGCCGTCCGCGACGCGGCGAGGGTCCTCGGCTACGCCACCGGAGACCTCGACCGCTTCAGCAAGGAGACGGGCTGGCACGAGATGCCTCCGCCGGACGCGCCGGTGCCCGCCGATGTGCGCGAACTCGCCGGCCAGCTCCGCGGCCTGCCCCGCCACCTCGGCATCCACTCTGGCGGCATGGTCCTCACCCGCGAACCGATCGCGGAGACCTGCCCCACCGAGTGGGCCACCATGCCCGGGCGCAGCGTGCTGCAGTGGGACAAGGACAGCGTGGCCGAGGCGGGCCTGGTCAAGATCGACCTCCTCGGGCTCGGAATGCTCGCCGCGCTCCACGACACCTGCGACCTGATCGCGCAGCACCACGGCATCCGCTACGACCTCGCCACCATCCCCCCGGACGACCCGGACGTCTACCAGATGCTCTGCCGCGCCGACACGGTCGGCGTCTTCCAGGTCGAGTCACGCGCGCAGGCCTCCGCACTGCCCCGCATGCGCCCGACCAAGTTCTACGACCTGGTCGTGCAGGTCGCCCTGATCCGCCCGGGCCCGATCCAGGGCGGCAGCGTCCACCCCTACATCCGCCGCCGCAACGGCCACGAGAAGGCGACGATCCCGCACCCGCTGATGGAACGCGCCCTCGCCAAGACCCTCGGCGTGCCGCTGTTCCAGGAGCAGATGATGCAGCTCGCCATCGACTGCGCCGGCTTCACCCCCACCGAGGCCGACAGGCTCCGCCAGGCGATGGGCTCCAAACGCTCCCACGAGCGGGTCGCCGAGCTGCGCGAGCGCCTCCTCGCCGGCATGGCCGGGCGCGGCATCCCGGCCGAGGTCGCCGAGGACGTCTACACCAAGATCGACGCCTTCTCCAGCTACGGCTTCCCGGAGAGCCACGCCGCGAGCTTCGCGCTGCTGGTGTACGCGTCGGCGTGGCTGAAGTACCACTACCCGGAGGCCTTCACCTGCGCGCTGCTGGCCAACCAGCCGATGGGCTTCTACTCCCCGCTCACCCTCATCAACGACGCCCGCCGCCACGGCGTCACCGTGCTGCCGGTCGACATCAACCACAGCGCCGGCGCCCCCACCCTCGAACCGCTGACACCGGCCGCCGGTGACGGGGAAGGGGCGGCGCCCGGCCGGCCGGCGATCCGGCTCGGCCTGTCGGCGGTGCGCGGCCTCGGCCCCGACCAGGCTGACACCATCGCCGCGGGCCGTCCCTACACCGACCTGGAGGACTTCGCCCGCCGCAGCGCCCTGCCCGCCCCTGTCCTCGAAGCCCTCGCCACGGCCGGCGCCTTCGCCAGCCTCGGCGTCACCCGGCGCCAGGCGCTGTGGTCGGCCGGACTGCTCGCCCGCACCACCGACGGCATGCTGCCCGGCACCGCACCGGCGCTCACCGCACCGGCCAGCCTGCCGGAGATGACCGCCATCGAGGAGACCATCGCCGACCTGTGGGCCACCGGCGCCTCCGCCACCGCCCACCCCGTCCAGCACGCCCGCCCCCACCTTCAGCGCTGCGGCGCCCTGACCGCCGCCGACTTCAAGGCCGGCGCCGCCCCCGGCGCGCTGGTCGCCGTCGGCGGCCTCGTCACCCACCGCCAGCGCCCGCCCACCGCCGGCGGCGTCCTGTTCATCTCCCTTGAGGACGAGACCGGCCTCGTCAACATCATCTGCCAGCCCCACGTGTGGGAGCGCCAGAAGCGCGTCGCCCTGCAGAACGCCGGCCTGCTCGTCCACGGCACCGCCGAGCGCCGCGACGGCGCGATCAACCTCGTGGCCACCCGCCTCACCCCGCTCACCCTCGCCCCCGGAAGCAGGAGCCGGGACTTCCGATGAACCCGACCCACCTCCCAATTCCCCGTGTTCGCGCAGGTCAGCGACCCAACCCCGGTGACCGGTCCGGTCGGCGCGGGATACAGTCAACTGCCGAACCACCGAAAGGGCGCCATGGCCGACACCACCACCTCGCGTGCCCGAAGCGGCAGGCCCAAGGGCATCCAGGTCGGAGACGACGGCCTGACCGAGCGCCAGCGCCGGGTGATCGACGCCATCAAAGACTCCGTCCGGCGCCGCGGCTACCCGCCGTCCATCCGCGAAATCGGAGAGGCCGTCGGCCTCTCCAGCTCCAGCTCGGTCGCCCACCAACTCGACCGGCTCCAGAAACTGGGCCTGGTCGCGAAGGACCCGCACCGCCCCCGCGCCTACTGCCTCCTCAGCGAGGACCTCGAAGCACCACCACAGCCGGCACCGGACACCGTGACCGTCCCGCTGATCGGCCGGATCGCCGCAGGCGGCCCGATCCTCGCCGAACAGCACATCGAGGACCAGCTCTGCCTCCCCCGCCGACTCGTCGGCGGCGGACAGCTGTTCGCCCTCACCGTGCAGGGCGACTCCATGACCGGCGCAGCCATCGAGGACTGCGACACCGTGGTCGTCCGCCGCCAAGCAGTTGCCGAGAACGGCGACATCGTGGCCGCGATGATCGACGGAGAAGCCACCGTCAAGCGCCTCAAGCGCGCCGACGGCCAAGCCTGGCTCATGCCGCACAACCCGGCCTACGAGCCGATACCGGGCGACACCGCAACCATCCTTGGCAAGGTCGTCGCCGTCCTCCGCCGCCTCTGACCTCCAGGGGCGGCGGCGGGCCGGCGACGCACATCCGACGATGAGGCGGACCGGCGGTCCGGGCACGCGCGCCGGAGCTGTTGCCGCCGGGCGCGAGCGGGGCGAGTGCAGCGGTGGAGTAGGTCGCCGACTCGTTGGTGAAGTCCCTGCGACCATGCCGAGGGCCGTGGAGACCTCCCGTACCGCGTCGCCAGGTGAGCGGCCCGGGGGCGCGTCGCCCCAAAGGCGTGCGGCGCGCATCCGGGGGTGATCCGGTCCAGGTCGGCGACGGCATGACAACTCCTGCCTGATCCGCGGTGGACCTCCGGCTGGCTGGAGTCCCACTGAGGTTCTTGTGCTGGTTGCTACGGTGAGGCGGGAGCACGAGAACCGGGGGGTGGCAGTGACGGGTTTTCACGTCAAGCCGACGGACATGCTGCTGTCGTCGGCCGGCTTCACCGATCTGCAGATTTCGGCGGCACAGATCTACCGCGGGATGGTCGGCTCACTTGATGCCGCAGCGGGCATGGCAGGCGATGACGACGCGGGCAAGAAGTTCGGGGCGAAGTACGACCCGGCCGCCCAAAAGGTGGTCGACGCGTTGGCACAGGTGGTCGGTCAGCTCGGCGGCACCGCGAACGGCCTGTACACGATGGCCATCAGCTACCTTAAGGCCGATGCCGAGATCGCGGCCCGGCTGCAGGCTCCGCAGAAACTGCCGGCCTCCGCCAACCCGCAGTGCGACGAGGAAGCGGCCAAGGCCAAGCTCCAGTCCGCAGTGGGCCACGCCGGGGGCGGGGCCGTGCACGAGATCCTCGCCAAGTTCTGGCCCCAGGGCGACCCGGCGAAGCTGCGCCAGGCCGCCAAGGACTGGAAGCACCTTGCGGAGCTGATCAGCCGGCTCGGCGTCGAGGGTGACAAGCGGGTTCAGCGGGTCAGTGCGTCCAGCAGCTCGGACGCCGTCGACTCGTTCGTGGCGAACTGGGCGAAGGTGCACGACGGCTGCGCGACGTCGGGGCCGTTGCTGAACAGCATCACGAATGCGGCCTACAAGCTCGGTGTGGCGTGTGAGTCCTACGCCCAGGAGGTCGAGGACCTCCGCGACACCTTGGAGAATCTGGCCATCGCCGCCGGCATCGTCGCCGGCGCCGGGATCGCGCTGACGGTGTTCACGTTCGGCCTCTCGGACGCGGCGGCCGCTGGAGGGGAGGCCGCGATCGCTGCCGAGGCCGGCGCGGCCGCGGTCGCCCTGACCGCGGCCATCGAGGGCAGCGCCGAGCTCGCGGTCCTGGCCGAGGCCGCCGCCGTCGTCGACGCGGCAGCAGCGAGCATCATCCCGGTCGGCGCTGTCGTGACCGCGACCGTTGCCGGTACGGCCGTGGTCCTGGCCGGAGCGACCAGTGCGGCCGCCGCCCCCAAACCGCCCCTCTACACGGTCACACCGGGCACGCCGCCACTGCCGCACGATCCGGCAAGCCCCTTCCCCGTCCTGCCACCGCCCCAGCAGGCCGCCATCCAGACCTGGATGGCGCAGCTGGCGGCCGACGGGAGGACCTCCCAGCTGCCCGGACCGAGTGGGACCCTGAAGATCGACAGGCGCCGGGCGTACCAGCTGCGTGTCGCCGGGTCGACGGAGTACCGGCTCTACACCACGGTGACCGACCCAGACGGCCGGGAGCTGGGCATGGACGCCGACGGTGTCCGCCCCGAGGACGGCGCTGCCATCGACGCCAAGTACATAGGCCAGAACAGCAGCTGCAAGTCGCCCTTCCGCCTGGAGAACGCCGACGGCATCTTCGAGTTGGCGTACGAGAAGACCATGGAGGGGGAGGAGAAGAAGCTGGAAAAATACGCTTCCGCGATCAAAGACCCCCGTAACAAGGTCAACCACCTCGAACTGATCACCAACGACTCGAAGGCGTCCGCCTACTTCGAGGCGCTGATGGCTGCCAACGACGTCACCGGCCGTGTCCGGGTCGTTCCCTGACCTGTGCCCGGCGCAGGGCACCGACAGAAACGAGAGCACCTGTGGGATCCGAGTTCTACGTCAGCTCCGACCGAGAGCAGACCGGACCATGGCCGTTCACACGCGAACAGCTGGAGGAGTCCGTCATCAGGAACTGGCCCGGCGCATCGGTGGGCGAGTTCTTCGAAGGGCGTCATCTGGAGATCCAGGTGGAAGTGGAGCCGGGCCAGTTGGCGGAGCTCTCCTTCAGCCTGCGGCATCGCGTGTTCTCCTTCGCCGACCGCGAGCCCTGGTCCGCGCCGCTGACCGTCATCTATACGGTGCTGCGCGAGCTCGCCCCCACTGTCCCCGTGGTCTGGTGGATCGACTACGACGCCACCATGGAACCGCTGGACCTGAGCGCAGACCTACAGGCGTTCATCCGCAGCTTCGGCACGTAGCGAGTTTTCGGAGAACTGCCAACTCCCCGACGAGGCAGCAGACTCATGTCCCGTGCCTGCCTCGAAAGGCTGACCCCGGAATGCATGTCCGACCGACCGGAATCGCGGACACGCATAGCATCCTCGCCGTCCATGGTCCCCCGGACTATGAGGCTCCTGGTCGGTGGGGGCGGCCGAGTGTGGGAGCCGACTCGGTGGTGAGGGTGCTGCCTCCCGCTGGTCGCCTCGATGCTGGACGACCTCCAGGCCGAGCCGGGGATGCGGGTGCTGGAGCAGGGGACCGGCACCGGCTGGAACGCCGCGCTGCTCGCCCACCGGCTCGGCGACGCGAACGTGACCACCGTCGAGATCGACCCGCAGATCTCCGCCCAGGCCCGCACCGCACTCGAGCGGCCCGGGTACCAGCCGACCGCTGTCTGCGCGGACGGCTCGCTCGGCTGGAAGGACGGGGCACCGTACGGCGGGCTGGCTCTCTTCACCCGGGCGGCGGCGTGCCCGGCACGGGTTGACCAGCTCCCTGTGACGCGGCCCGCTGCTCGACATCCAGGCCCGTGCCCAGCCGTTCTGACGGTCGGCCATCCGAGGCGTCAGGAAGCGATGTGCTCGGCGCGCACGCATGCCGGCCTGCGCAGGGGATCGTGGCGGGGGTGGCCGAGGCCGATGGCAGCTCGCAGCGCCCGCCATCAATCCGGGACTCTGAGTGTGCATCAGATGACTAAGCGTCACTATTATTGGGTAGGAAGCGAACCATCAATGGCGAGGAGCGACCACATGAACAGCATCACGCGCCGCATGCACCGCCGACTGGCCGTAGCCTTGCTGGCGGCCACCGCCCTGGTCACCGCCACACCCGGAGCGTCCGCGAAGACCGTCCAGGACGCCACGGCCTGCGCACCCTCTCCCACCTATCACCTGCAAGCGCTGAACGTCTACGGCGACTGGGAACGCGCTGCCGAGGTCGACACCTCCATCAACGCCTGCGCCTTCACGCCCGCCAACGAGTGGACGTTCGAGGTCGCCCAGGCCGCGCCGAACCGGGGCTACGGGCTCGCCGGCTGGAAGGTCCGCGCCTGGTTCCAGAACCAGGACCAAACCCCCGACTACCGCACCGTCATCCTCAAGATCCGGGTGGACCACTGCTACTCCACCAGCAAGTGCGCCAACGACCTGGCCGCGTTCGACGTCAAGTTCCGGCTGTTCCGTGACAACTACACCCGGCAGGTCATCACCGACACCTCGGCAAGCGTGCTCGGCGACGCCCACGGCTGGCGCATCGACCCCCGATCCTGAGCCCCGAGCCGTCCACCACGCAGGAATGAGGCAATGATGCGCTCCGGCCGCCGCACCCCGGGCCACGGCCCCCGACCCCGCAGCGTACTGGTGGTCCTGTCCATGGCCCTGCTGACGGTCGCCACTGCCGCCGCACCCGCCCACGCAGCCGGCACCGACGACACCTCGGGACGCCGGGACTACGTCCTGCTGGCCCCCGCGCACGTCCCGCTGACCGAGCCCGGCCACGAGCAGCCACTCGACCGGCTCCTCCGCGACATCCGAAGCATCCCGCCCGGGCCCAACGAGAACCACGCCCCCCGCGCCACCAGACGCTCGGGCCAGGACGAGCTGGCCGCCTACGAGTGCCGCGAACAGGACTCGGCCTTCCACGACCAGGGATACGGAAAGTCACGGTTCGTCACCTGCCAGGCCTTCGAACTCCATCCGACCCACGTCACCTGCTGGTGGATCTTCTGCTCCGTGACCGGCAGCGCGGACGCCGAGATGACCGACGTCCAGTACGGCCACAACGCGCGCCGCGAAGTCGACGTCGTCCAGGTCTTCGGAAACTGGCGCCTCGCAGGCGACATCGCCGAGGTGCCGCTCAGCGTCAACGTCACCTGCACCGCCCGGCCCGGCTTCGGCCCCTGCGTCGTCGACAGCGGCTTCGGCGGCCCCTACGTCCAGCCGATCGGCCAGTGGGCCGCAGAAGGACTCACCAGCCGCTACTACTCCTTCCGGCAGGACCCCGCAGGCGGCCTCGGCACCGCCCTCATCAGCTACGCCGACCTCGCCGCACACGTCTCGGTCATCGGCGAGGGTGCGGCCAACCCCTACGACGGGCCCAACAGCGGAATCCGCTGCGACTCCGCCACCTACATCGTGAACACCGCAGCCGGCGAGGGCTGCATCTTCCCCTGGGTCACCGAGTCACTGCACATCAGCCACGCCGACTACCCCGAGTCCGCCGACCACATCATCACCGCCCAGTACCACCCGGACCAGACGGTTCCAGACGCCCCGAGCAAGAACATCCCCGGAGCCCCAGGGGCCGCGCCGCTGCATCGCGTCGCCGACGACACCGCGATCGACGCCCACCGCAAGGTCTCGGTCGCCGCCTGCGAAAAGTACTTCCCCAACTACGCCCACGAAGGCCTGGACTGCGACGAGTACCCCTTCGCCTCCACCCTCGAAGGCGCCGACGACAACCTCAAGAACTACAGCGTCGAGCCCATCCACGACTGGGACAACCGCGGCGTCGGAGGCAAACTCAGCGCCTTCTACCAGAACCGGCGCATCCTCGGCAGCGACCTCACCAACGACCCCTTCTACGTGCAGGTCGACCCCTGACCACCACCCCAGAGACCCGATGACACACCAGCCCACCCCCGCACCCGCACCGATCGCCGAACTCCGCACCGAGGTCCGCGCCGAGCACCACCTCTTCCACCTCGTCGACACCGCCGCCCTGCCAAGCGGCGAGGCCGACGACCAACCACCCACCCCCCGGCCCGGCCAACTCGCCACCACCTCAACCGGCGCCGTCACCTTCAACAGCGCCCTGTCCGACCACTACCCCCTGATCACCCTCCAGTACTGGGGCACACCACCCGCACCCCCAACACCTCCGTGGCCCCACCACGCCCAGCACACCATCGAATTCGAGGGCGGCCGGCTCACCCTCACCTCAGGCGTCTCGAACCTCCCCGCCAAGGACGCCCTGAGCGTCCCGGCTGGCCGCTACACCCTCACCATCCACCGAGACGACCCCGAACCCACCAGCGAACCCATCCCGCACCAGGCCGAACACTGGCTCCTGCGCCTGTGGCCACAGAAGGAAGGCGCCGCCAGTGTCGGTGCCTAGAGGTGTGCCGACGAGTCCGGGCCGCTGACGGCCGACTGCCAGCCCCGGCGACATCGGCCGGCCTGGAGCATCACCGGCGAGGTGCCGGACGACCTGGTCACCGTCGCTGGGGAACTGCTCGCCAACGCCGCCTTGCACGGCGGCCCCGCCCAGCTTCCGGTCCCGCTGCTGCTGGAGCCGGACGGGGACCGGCTGCGCATCGAGGTCGACGACCAGGCCGCCGTCCTTCCCCGCCCGGTGACCGGCCCAGGCGATGACCAGGCCGTCACCGGCCGCGACTTGCTGATGGTGACTGCCCTCGCCGACCGCTGGGGCACCACCTGACCGAAACGGGGAAGACGGTGTGGGTCGAGGTCGGCCTGCTGGTGGCGCTCGACCAGGCCGCTGTCGCTGGCGCCAGCCCGCTGCGAGCGGTCCGGGCCGAATGGACAGCCGCCGCGCCGTGCACGGCGGGATCAGCGGACGTGGTTGAGGAAGATGCGGGACCCGTCGTGGAAGTCGATCGTCGCCCCGAGGCCGACGGCCGGGGGACGGGGCAGGTCGGAGTAGATCTCGACTGCGGAGATCTCGCCCGGGTCGGCGGCGAGGAGTGCGGCGACGAGGGCGTGTTCGACCGAGGCCGGGTCGCTGGTCGGGGCGGGCACGTCCATGGCAGTGGGCCTGGTGCCGAGGACCGGCTCGGGCTCGGGTTCGGACCACCCGCTGCCGGGGGCGCCGATACCGACCACCTGCCACAGCGAGGTCCGTCCGCCGGCTTCGACGGCGATGCCGTACGGGTGGCGGGTGTGGCCGGTGTCGGCGAAGGCCTTCGCGGCCGTGCCGGGCAGGCCGGCCGTGGCGTCGAGGAGCAACTGCTGGAAGCGGGCGGGGCGCATGAGTGTCCTCGGGGAGCGGGGGTGATCCACCGTAGCCGGGCGGGCCTCGGCGCCCGGTCGCGCCACTCGGGCCACTGGGCTGATACCGGCACGCGAGTGTGCCGAAACGCGATACCTGTCACTGGTGAGCTGGCTGACCTGGGCAGAACTGGGAATGCAACGCGGTAGTTGTCACCGTCTGCTCGCGATACCTGTCACCTGTGGGCCATGCTCAGCCTTTCTGTCACCTGCTGTTCGTTGAAGATCGGCTTCGAGCGGCACGCAACGGCTGGTTCGATGGCGCGCGTGTTCGAGGGAGTGGGTGCCAGAGAGGCGTCGGGCGTGGTGTGGTCCGACCGGTGCGAGTGAACGGATCTGATTGTCGAGGTGCCGGTGGCGGCCGGAGGCTCGGTCCTGCGCCTCGGGGACGGCTGGGTGCGTCGTTGGACGGCGACATGGCGGACCGGGGCCGGTGACGTGTCGTGTGCGGTCCCGAGACCCGCTACCGGCAACGCACCAACCCACCCGGTGAGCTCCGACCGATCGCTGTCGCCCTCGACGCCTACGCACGCGACCTCGCTGCCGAAATCGACCAGTTGGGCACGCCCCGAAACCCCTGACCGAGACCCCGGCCGCGAAGATCCGCCGAACCCTGGAACCGTCCCCGGGTGAGCGGTACTCAGGTCATCGGACGCGGTCACCGGCCCGCTCACCCCGGGGCGCCCCGACGGCCTTCTCGGTCCCTGAGGTGCGGACGTCGAGGCTCGTTGGACGGCTTAGTGCCGTCTTCATCAACCCGGCTTTCACCCCGAAGGCGTCTTTTGAGTTGCTGGGCGATCGGGTCCGTGTCGTGATTGCTCACAAGAGGGAATCGGGCTGATGACATCTCAGGCATGCCGGTACGGAGGTCGAGCTCCGGCGGGGCGGTGGTGTGATCCGGTACGCGCCCGCTCGAAGGCCGGCAGGCGGCCCGCGATCCTGCGCACAGGACTTCGGGGTGCCGTGTATGCAGGCACCCGCGTACGTCTTAGGGGCCCGCACCGACGGCTTGCTGGAGGACAGAGATGGCGAAGCAGGCTGCTTCGGCTGCGGGCAGGCGGAGTGCCGCGGTGAAGATCGGTTTCGCCCTGGGGCTGGTGCTCTTTGTGCAGGCCTTGTTCGCGCTGTGCCTTGTCAGTGCCCAGCAGCTGCTTGTGCCGCGGAACATGCCCTTCGGTGTGACCGGGCCGCCCTCGCCCGTGGTCGCCGCGGTGGCATCGAGGGCGGGGCTGGACCTGACCTCCTATCCAAGCCCTTCGGCCGTGATGGATGCGGCCGATCGGGGTGAGCTGTACGGCGCGTACGTCAGCGACGGTTCGGCGGACACGTTGATCGTGGTTCCGGCGAAGAGCTTCTTCGCCCAGACCGAGCTGGAGCCGGCGTTCCTGGCGGCGGCGCACGAGCTGGGCCGGCAGGTCACCGTGCAGACGGTCAAGCCGCTCGCATCGACCGACCCGGTCGGCGCCGTGACGTCGCTGTTGCTGCTGCCGCTGCTGATCGGCGGGTACCTGGCCGCCGTGCTGGTCTACAAGGCGGCCCAGGGCATCGCCGCTGCGCCGTGGCGTGCGGCAATCCTGGCCGGCTACGCGCTGGTGGGCGCGCTGCTGACCGACCTGATCGCCGGATTGGGGATCGGCGCGTACTCCAGCAGCCATTTCTGGCCGCTGCTGCCGTGCTTCTGGCTCATCACCTCGGCGGTGGCGCTGGCCGCTGCCGCCCTGCAGGCCCTGGTGGGCAGGATGGGCACCTTGCTCGTGGCGGTGCTCTTCATCGTCGTCGGCGGCCCGCCCGCGGGTGGGCTGGGCACGTATCTGCTGCCGGTCTACTGGCGCAACATCGGCGTGATCTTCCCGCCGCAGAGCGCGGTCACCCTGATCAACCACGTGCTCTACTTCGGCGGGAGCGACATCACCACCCCACTCGTCGTCCTGTTCCTCTACGCCTTCGCCGGCATGGCCGTCATCGGCTGGTACGGCCGTATCCGCCCGGCCAGGGCGGCCGCCCGAGCCGCCGGCCAGGAATCCGACGCAGCCGCGCCGACGTCCCCCGCGGCAACCCCACCCAAGGGTCGGCCCGCCCTGATCGGAATCCTCGCCGCGCTGGGTGTCTGCGCCGTCATGCAATGCCTGTTCGCCACCACCTACATGAGCGCCTCCCACGCTCCCAAGGCCACCAACCTGCCGTTCGGCGCCGTCGGCACCTCCCCCGTCCTGGCCGCGGCCGAGAAGAACATCTCCCTGAAGGTCACCCAGTACCCGAACGAAGCCGCCGCCAAGACCGCGATGGACGAAGCCCGGCTCTTCGGCGTGCTGATCTCCTCGGGCACCTCGAACACCCTGATCGTGGTGCCGTCCATGAGCGACCTGGCGCCGCTCGATCTCGCAGTGCGGTTCGAGGAGGCGGCCAAGGCCACCGGCCAGACCCTGGAGGTGCAGCAGTACGCCCCGACGCCACTGGCGGCCAAGGACCCGTTCGGCCTGGTCCAAGGGCTCATGCTGGTCCCGCTGCTCATCGGCGGCTACATGAGCTCGACCGTGCTCATGGCCGTGACCGGCAGGGCGGCAGGCCGCTGGCGCGCCGCCCAGCTCGCCGGATTTGCCGTCGTGAGCGGCCTGGTCGTCGATCTGATCGTCTGCTACTGGCTGCAAGGATTTCCCAGCAGCAAGTTCTGGATCACCTGGCCCATCTGCACGCTGATCGTCGCCGTGGTCGCCGCCGTCGCCGCGATCCTGCAGAAGCTGCTCGGCCCCGTGGGCACCCTGCTGACGGTCGTCGTGATCATGCTGTTCGGCAACCCGTCCGCCGGCGGCGCAACCGGCGTGCCGTACCTGCCCGCCTTCTGGCGCGACATCGGGCCCTACCTACCACCCCGCAACGCCTACATCCTGCTGCACCACACGATCTACTTCGACGGTCACGGAACCGGCCAGGCACTGACCACCCTGCTCATCTACCTGGGCGTCGCCGCCGCCGTCCTCATCGTGCTCGACCTGCGCCGCCCCGAAGCCGCGGTGCCCGTCGACGCCACCGAAGCCGCGGCCATGGCCGTCCCCATCGGCGCCACACCGTAGCTGATCGTTTCGGGATGAGTTGAACGGCACCCTTCTGCTCGGCGATCTTGGTCGGCAGGCTATCCAGACGCGTGTTGATCTTGTTCGGATGACCCGTGGGCGCGGGTGGCTCCGCTGCTGCCGCCCGCTGCCGAACGAGGACGTCGCGCCATGCGACACCGGTCCGCAGCACGTAGATGATGCCGGCCAGGGCTGCCCGGTAGTCGCCCGGGGTGACGGCTGTGCCAGAACCCGTTCTCGTGAACAAAGCCAGCCCTTCACAGCTCGGCCGCGGCCACGATGGTGACAGTTATCGCGAGCAAGTGACACCTATCGCGTTCCGGCACACCGAGGGCCTGCGCGAGGTGGCGGATGGCTGACGTTTGATCACTCGAACAAATGGTCGAATACTTAGTCTATGACCTCAGCCGTGCCGTTCTCCCGCCCCGCGCGTCCCGAGGGGCTGCCCGGGGATGCCGAACGGGCACCACGGGAGCTGATGACGCTGCCCGGCGCCTCCCGGGACGTGCGCCGGTGGCGGCTGGTGGAGATCCGGCTCGGCGGCCGGTGGCGGCCCGCCATGCTCACGGTCTGGCGTCGCCCGCCCGGCAGTACGCGCTGGGTGGTCCACGTGCGGTGGGGCGACGACGCGGCCACGCCCGACGGGCAGGCCTGGGGCTGGTTCCTTTACTCGGAGGAGACGCTGCGGCCGCTGCCCGAGCCAGCCGGCCCGCCACCCGCCGCAGGGCCGTATTTCGGCCGGTGGCGCGACGCCGTGACGGTGCCGTCCGAGTTGGCCGGCACTTCCGATCCGGCCGGCGCGGACCGGTGCTGGCGGCCGGCCTGGGTCCGTACCGCGGGCCGGTGGCACTCAGGCCTCGTCACCGCCCGCCGCCGCCCCGGCCCCGGACCGTGGATCGCCCACGTGCGCTGGGGAGAGGACGCACAGGCCGCCTGGGTGATCGCCGACACCGCGGTCCTACAGCCCGTCCTGGCCGACACCACGTCCGCCCAGCCCGGCGAGCAGTCCCCGGCACCGGCCGCGGCCGCCCCCGACCGGGAGGCCCGGTGACCGGCCTCGAAGCCGTCCGCGACCAGGCACGCGCCGACAACGGCCGCCCTGCTGGACGCGACTCGAAACCGGCGTCCACCGCATGGCCCTGATGAAGCGGCACGCCGATCTGAAGAACGACGCTCCTGGGCTGCCCAGCCCGCACCGATGGAACTATGAGTAGCCGTCAACTTGACTACTTTGCAGTTTGGTTACCTGTATGCTCCAAGGTCGTGCCCAGGGCCGGTCGCACCCCTAAGAGGAGAGCTGATGGACGGAATCGACGTATCCCAGTGGGCAATGTCTGCCGCGCAGGCACTCATCACGGCCATGACCACTGACCTGTGGGCGGGGGCTCGTGACCGCTTCGCCGGACTGCTGGCTCGGCGACCCGAGTCCGCTGGCGAGGTGGCCGAGGAGCTGGATGACGCCCGGCAGCAACTCCTCGACGCAGGAGTCACGGAGGAGGCTGCGGAGGAGACCTCCGCTGAATGGGTCAGCCGGTTCCGCCGGGCCCTGACCCGCGACCCCTCGCTGGTCGAGGAGATCCGTACACTCCTTGAGGAGCAGAACGTGGAGGCGCCCGCTGCAAGTGGCCGCTTCACGCAGAATTTCAGCGCCACGGGAGGCGGTATCGTCTTCAACCAGGGGACTGGCACTCAGGCGAACCAGGTGCACTCCAAGTGAGCACCCCTGAAGATGGCTTCTCGGGAATCGAACAGAATGTCAGTGTCGAGAATTCGGGTGTCGCATTTGTTCAAGGTTCAGGCACCCAGCACAACAGCGTAACCCAGAACTACTTCGGTGCGAGCGGGCTGCCTCCTACTCCGGAAAACCTGTACCGACAGGGGGAGCTGATACTGCAAGCTCAGGGGTACGACGAGGCTCAGCTCTTCCTTATTGCCGCAGCCGAGGCTGGCTACAAGCCGGCGATGGATCTCCTCTCCACGTACGAGCAGTTCGGGATGGGGGGCGGCTGCTGGACCCGTACGCTGGCCGACATGGGCGATCCGGACGCTCTGTACCGACTCGCGCGGAAGGCCAGGGCAGCTCGTGATGGGTCACCTGAGCGTGCGAGGCACCGCGACGAAGCGATCGAATTGTTCAAGAAAGCCCTGGAAGCCGGTCGTGAAGACGCGCTGATCGATCTCGGGTACCTGCTTCACGAAGCAGGCCGACTTGAGGAAGCCATCCCATATCTCGAACAGGCTCTCGATCACCTTGAGAGGGAGCGGAAGAGTGACGAGTACTACCTTGAGGGAAAGCTGAGGAGTTCGCGGAAAAAGCTGGCGCGACGGCGCGAGAAAGATGAGAATCGCACGCAGGGTGGCACGCGAAGCAGATGGTGGCGCCGTAAGGGCGATGAAGTCATGGATGCCGATGCCAGCTGATAATCGGTTGCCGTCTGGTGTTGACCGAGGCCCTGCCTGACGGGGGTCTTCTGCGCTGTTGCCCTGTAGGGCGCGGGGACTCGGCCTGCGAAGGGCCAGCTCGTGCCCGCACCGATCGACGATCGTTGACTCTCTGTTGCCCCTCGCCGTTCCGATCGGCGACCTCACCCGGTACCACCGCAACCCGCGGCGCGGTGACATCGCAGCGGTCGCCGAGTCGCTTCGGATCCGGCCAGTTCAAGCCCACCGTGGCACCCTGACCGGCCGTCCCAACGAGATCACGGCCGGCAACCACACCTTGGACGCCGCCCCGCGAGCGCGGCTGGGGGTGGATGCCCCAGGACCGGGGCTCATCAATCATGTCCAGCGCCAGCTGCCACTTCTCCACGTGACCAAGCTCCGAGGGAATGCCACAGGCATTGCGCCGGGCGACCTTGTCCGGATCCGACTTGGCCGTGGCCGCGTCCCAGGTGGCGGGCAGGAACAGTCGCCAGTCGACCGGCGCCGAGGCGTGGTCGCGTGCCAGGTGAAGTGACACGCCCACCTGGCAGTTGGTGACCTTGCCCGCGGTTCCGGTGTACTGCCGCGACACACACGCCGAGGCATCCCCGTCCTTGAGAAACCCGGTGTCGTCGATGATCAGCGCGGTCGGCTCGATGGCGTCCTGCATCCGCCACGCCAGGCGGGCCCGCACGTGGGCCGGGTCCCACGGACTCGTCGTGAGTTCAAATGTTCTGCCGGTGGGCGATGGCATGCTGACGGATGCGCTCGGTCAGCTCCCCGGCCGCAGGGCTGAAGTGGCGCATCGCCGTGAGCATGCCCTCCTTCCGCGCCATCTGGGCGTACCGGGGGAGGTACGCGAACACGTCGTCTCCGTCCAGCACCACCGGGTCGGCGAGGCCGAGCTGCTCCGGGACCGCGGTCCGCATGGTCGTCTTCCGCGAGCCCTGCGGGCCCCCGAGGATCATCATCCGGGGGTTGTCCTGGGAGGGGGCGGTAAGCGTGGGCCGTGAGTCGTTTTCCCAGATCGCCTCGATCTGCTCAGCGTCGGGCAGGGACGGCGGCCTCACCCGCCGGTCCTCACCGAGACGAGGACAGCCGGGTACTCCGCAAGGATCGCCCGCACCCGATCCGGGTCGGTCCTACCCAGGTCCTGGCGCTCCACGATGTAGCGGGCCCTCTCGGCCCTCAGCCGTTCGGCGTCGGCGGGCTCGGCGAGCGCGATGAGTGTGCTGTACTCCGCGATGATGGCGCTGATCAGGTCGTAGGCGATATCGGCGGCGTCAGGATCGATTGCTCCAGGCATGATGCCAACCTAACCCTGCCTCCAACTCTGCGGATCTACAGTTGAGTTCCCCATGAATCAGCAGGCCATCTGCCTGCCAGCACCATCGAAGGGACCTCTGATGTGGTTCAGGAGCTCGCACTGCGACGACAAGGAGTTCGCATGTGTGGAGGTCCGCCTCACGCCCGGCGCGGTGGACGTGCGGGATTCGACGGACCCAGACGGGCCAGCGCTCACGTTCCCGAGCGAGAGCTGGACCGTCTTCCTCGGGATGCTCAAGGACCAGGGCTGGGCCTGAGTGGGCCGGGCCGCCGGCCGGGCCCGAAGGCCCTGGCTGGCGGCGTTGCGTGGGGCGAAACAGCGGGCTGGACCGCGAGGTGGGCCTCGACGCCGTGAGGGATCACCGGAACAGCCAGGCGGCGCCTCCACCGCTACCGATTGCGGCGACCAGTGAGAACAGCCAGTACGGCACCCGATGGATGGTCAGGTGAAGGCCGCCCGCGCGCATCTCGAAGATGGGGCGGCCGTCCTGGCCGTTAGGGGACTGCGGGTGCTGCGATCGAATCTGAGACATGGGCCTCTCCTCCTCCAGACGTGCGGTATTCCCCTAGACCGGCACCTCGGGCTGCACCGCGGGGACGAACTCAACGTAGGTGAGCGGGGGCCCACTTCGACGGCCGATTGGGCCACTACTGGGCCACCACTGGGCCAGGACTGGGCCACTTGTGAACTCGTGAATCACTGCTGCAGGGTGGGCGACTGCCTGCAGCTCACAGTTGGGAACGTTGCGGCCGCGGCCGCCGCGGTTCTGGTCGGGGCCCTGCTGCTGATGGTTCTCTGCTGCTCGGCGGCGAGCTGGGCGGCCTGGATTCGCCGGGCGGCCGCCTCAGCGATGCGTTGGGCGTACGGCTGGGTGTCGCGCCGTTGCCTCTCCCGGCGGATCGTGGCCGCCGAAGTGGCCAGCTCGGTGGCCCGGTCGCAGCGGATGATCGCTATCAAAATGCCCACTGACTGGGCGTTTTGCCCGTAAGTGAGTCAATTGCTGCTGGTTTCCTGGGTGCCCAGGCTACCCACATTCGGTGATGCTTGGGGCTCAGGTGGCAGGAGTGCGGCCGTTGCACAGATGCCCGTTGGAACTGTGC
>NZ_JBHJUK010000138.1:0-23877 GCF_042266225.1 Kitasatospora sp. NPDC056181 | reverse complement strand
CGTCACCTTCGTCCCGCTGTTCCTGCACCTCACGCCGCTGCCTACGGCCGCGTACTGGCTGAGCATGATGATGCCGCTGGGCTTCCTGCCGGATACTCAGGTGGCCGGATGCTCAGGTGACCAGGTACTCAGGTGGCCAGGTACTCCAGCGGCCGGGTGCTCAGGTGGCCAGGTGGAAGCCGGCCCCGACGCCGCCGTTGGCGGTCAGCTCGTCGATGATGCTGAGGATCGACGAACTGTGCTGGGCGCCCCAGGCGTTGCCGACCAGCGCCGTCCCCGACACGACCGGGGAGCCGGAGTCGCCGCCGTCGGTCCAGATCAGGTGGGTGAACCAGATGCCGTTGGTACCGATCCTCATCCCGCAGGTCAGCCCGGTCCGGTGACCCTGCTTGCACATGCGGGTCCCCACCGCGGGCGGGGCGCCGATCGACCTGATCGTCACGCCGCCGACGGTGTCGGTCGGCACCACCCGGCTCTCGTCCAGCTTGATCACCGCGTAGTCGAGCCCCTTGGGCCCGCTGTTGAGCAGGTTGTTGGGCGTGCTGACGTACGTCACCTCGCCGATCGCCCCCGTCGCCAGGTCGGGCCGGCTGTCGGTGAGCGGCGCCGGGGCGAACGCGCTGCCGGCGGGCGAGGTGTCCCGGTACACCTGCGAGCCGACGAGCTTGTTGCCCTGGTCGTCGATGAAACAGTGGGCGTTGGTCAGGGCCACGAGGTTGCCGGCGGCATCGCGCCCGACGGCGGTGAGGGTGCAGACGTAGTAGCTCTGGGGGTTCTCCGGGCTCGGAGCGATGCGGAAGATGATGCCGGTGCCGCCGCCGATGGGCGTGCGCGTGTCCGTGACACCGGCGGTTCCCGCGGCCGCGGTGGTACCCGCGGGGGCGGTGGAGGCGGGCGCCGTCGCACCGGCGGCCGGCGCCGCGGCGAGCGTCAGGCCCGCCAGCACGGCGGCGACACCAAGAGCACGTATTTTGCGAAGCATGCGGTCACTTTCCTTTACGAGGCCGAAGCGGGCGGAACACCGGTCGCGGAGCCACCCGAACACCTGGTCCGGCAGGAGGAATTCACTCGGGGAGATCCGGAACTAACGGCGGCACGAAGCCGCGAGAATCAGCAACAGGACCACGAATCCCAGCGCCGGCAGACATCCCGGTCCGCGGTTCGGGTCACTCCGATTGATCTCCACGCTGCCGCCCGGAGGAATTCCCGGGTGATGTTTGGCGTAGTGCTGGATCTGCTGTTCCTCGCTCTCCGACTGGGGGAGCCACGCGGTCTTGTACCCGCACTCTCCGCACCAGTGGCGGTACGCCATATCGGCTCCTCTCTCCAGGTTCGGGGGCGACCGGACACCACTGATGCTGGCGTTCGCACTGGCCGGCGAACAGGCCATGCACCGGCCATCCGTGGCCGGTGGTCACGGTAGGCTCGCCGAAGGCCGTACTCGTGGGGGAAAGAGGGAGCCGGCATGGCGGATCAACTCGGCACACTGTTGCGCCGGCTGCGCAAACAGTCGGGGCTGACCCAGGAACAGGTGGCGGAGCGGTCGGGGGTGAGTGTCCGCACGATCCGCAGACTGGAGACCGGGAAGTCCACCGATCACCGTGTGGGAACGGTCAATCTGCTCGCGGACGCGCTGGGAGCCGGGCCGGAGGACCGCCTGCGCCTGGCCGCCACCCTTGCGAAGGCATCACCGGAGGAGGCCCCAGGAAAGGCCTCTGAATTCCTCTCCGATTCCGCGCCTCCTGCTGTTCCCGATTCCCTCCCGCCCGCAGGTTCCCGTTCCCTGCCCACACCGCCAGTGACACCGACTGAGGCAACGACTGCGGCACCGGTCGCCGGGCCGGCTGCCGCACCGGTCGCCGGGCCGGCGGCGTTACCGGCCGCGGCACCGGCCCCCGTGCGGCCGCCGTCGCCCCGGATTCCGGCCCCTCGGGTTCCGGTGCCTCGGGTTCCGGCGACTCGGCTTCCGGCACCTCGGTTTCCGGACGCTCTGGCCGGGGCGACCGCCGAGCTCGCGAAGGAGGTCAGGCGCCGCTGGCAGATCGAGGAGGAGCAGCGCCGGGTCCACGATCCCTTTCCGCTGCCGGTGCGATGGCGGCAGGCGCCCTCGGGCCTGACGGACCACTGGGAGAACATCCAGCGCCTCCCGCCCGGCTCCGCGGCGGACCGGGTGGACATGAGCGGTGACCTCCGCGACGTGGCCGAGGTCTACCGGCGGATCCCGTCCGGCCGGCTCGTGGTCCTCGGCCGGGGCGGGTCGGGGAAGTCCATCCTGACGATCAGGTTCCTCCTGGACCTCCTGGCCGCCCCGGCCGCTGACGACCGGGTACCGGTGATCTTCAGCCTCGGGTCGTGGGACCCGACGGCCACCGCTTTGCGCGACTGGCTGATCGACCTGCTGCTGCGCGACCACCCCCACCTGGTCCAGCGCGTGTCCAGCGGGTCGACGCTCGCCGCCGCACTGGTCGACGCGGACCTGGTGCTGCCGGTCCTCGACGGCTTCGACGAGATCGCGGAAGGCCTGCGGCCCGACGCGCTGGAGGCGCTCAACGCCACCTCGATGCCGCTCGTGCTGACCAGCCGCCGTGAGGAGTTCGCCGAGGCGGTCCACGCGGCGGGGACCCCGCTCGTCTGGGCCGCCGGCGTCGAACTCGCCGACCTCACTCCCGGCGACCTCGCCGACTACCTGCCCCGCACCTCCCGCCCCGTCAACGCCCGGGGAGACGCCCACGTCAAGGCCCAGGGAGACGCCCGGGGAGACGCCCCTGGAGACGCCCGCGGAGGCACCTGGGAGGCCACCCGCGGAACCGCCGGGGGCACCGTTGCCGGGACCGGCCGAACCGGGGACCGGAACACCTGGGACGCCGTCCTGGAAGCGCTGCGCGCTCAGGACACCCCGGCCGGCCGGAACCTCGCCGAGGTCCTGAGCACTCCGCTGATGGTCATCCTGGCGCGGACGATCTACAGCGAGAACCCCACCGCCGATCCGGCGGAACTCCTGGACACCACCCGTTTCCCCACCGGGCACGCCCTCGAAGAGCATCTGCTGGCGGGCTTCGTGCCCACGGTCTACCGCCGCCTCGCCCCCGCGCGGGCCGTCGGCGGCCCCCCGCGCCGCGGCGGCCACGGCTCCGACCCCGGCTCCGAACGGGTCCGGCACTGGCTGGGCTACCTCGCCCACCACCTGGCCCGGTTCGACGACCTCGACCAGCAGGACCTCGCCTGGTGGAGGATCGGCGACTCCCTGCGGGCGTCGACCCGTCTCCTCGCCGTCATGCTGGTCTGTGCCCTGTCCATCACCCTGTCCGAGTGGTCGGTCGGCCTGATCGTCCACCAACTCGGCGCCGGCGGCGCTGCGGCGGACCTCGACGAGATCCTCCTGGAGGGCGCCCTGATGGGGCCGATCGCGGGCCTGGCCTTCGGGTCGGTCTACTGGCTCATCGCGAGGTTCGGCACCACGGCCTTCGCGCCGACCCAGGTCCGGCTGCGGCTCCCCGGCAACCACACCCGCATCGGCCGCGGGCCGGTGCACACCTTCGCCTCCCGGTTCGGGACGGTCCTGCTGGGCGGCTTCGTGATGGGCGTCGGCTGCGCGTGCGCCGTCACACTGGAGCGCGTCCTGTACGACAGGGTCCCGCTCGCCGACAGCGCGGTGATCCAGGGCACCTTGATCAACATGCTGGCCTTCGGGCTGATCTTCGGCTCGGCCGCTGGTCTGGTCTTCGGGCTGATGGCCGCGCTCGAAGCACCCCTGGACATCGCCTCCGCCGCCACCCCCGTCGGCCTGCTCTCCGCCAACCGCACGACAGTGGGCCGGCAGGTCCTCGTGCTCGTACCGACACTCACCCTGGCGATCGCGCTCGGCGGCCGCCTGATCGTCGACCTGCTCCAGGTCTTCCTCGGACCGATGAAGTGGCAGCTGCCGGACGGCTTCTTCATCGGGGTGGTGGGCGGGCTCGGCGGCACGTTCTCCTACGCCCTCGGGTTCACCGCCTGGGGGCAGTGGGTGATCTTCTCCCGCATCTGGCTGCCGATGACCGGCAACCTCCCGTGGGACACCGTCGCCTTCCTCGACGACGCCTACCGGCGGGGAGTGCTGCGCCAGACCGGTGCGGTCTACCAGTTCCGCCACAGCCGGCTCCAGCACCACCTCGGCGACTCCTACCGCCTGCGGTACGCCGGCTACGCGGCCGCCACCTTCGCCGCAACCGCAACCACATCCGCACCTGCTCCCGCGCCTGTGCCCACACCTGCGCCTGCGCCTGCGCCCACACCCTCACCCGCGGGCACCGCCACAGCCGTGCCGCCCCCAGGCGGAGACGCCCGGGCCACCGGCCCGGACGGCGGACCGACCGAAACCCGCTGAGCCCCCTGATCAACCGGACGAGTGATTCCGGCGGTGAATCCGCCGACGCACCGGCCCCGCCCGGCCCGCCGCCGGTGGACGGGCCGCCCCGGCCGAACGGCTCGCCCTCGAACGGGCGCTCGCCGCCTGCCCGCTGGGCTCCGAGCTCCTCGCCGGCGCCGTCCACGGCCGGTCGGAGGGCGCCGTTCCCCGGTTTCGGGCTGCTCGAAAACACCCCGTTCGACCCGGGCACGCCCGGACCGAAAACACTTGAACACCACAATCGAACAGCACCATCATCAGCCTCCTCCCGGTCCGCGGGCCCCGCCAACTGCACCTCCGCCACGCCCACTTAATCCCGCCGCCCACACCAGGCCGCTCGCACCAGGCACCCACACCAGGCCGCTCGGACCAGGCCGCCCACCCGCCGTTCGAACGCCGCCACCACCCGCCCGGAGGCCCATCCATGGCACACCCGCCCACTCTCGTCGTCGGCGTCCACCTCGTCCTCCTGGACGCAGGCCGGGTGCTGCTCGGCCGCCGCAGGAACACCTCGTTCGCCGACGGCCTCTGGCATCTCCCCGCGGGCCACATGGAGCCCGGCGAGAGCGTGACCGCCGCCATGGCACGCGAGGCCGCCGAGGAGCTCGCCATCACCGTTGCCGAGGACCACCTCGGCCTCGTCCACACGCTGCACCACTTCGACGCCGAGGACGGCCGGGACCGTCTCCAGCTCTTCTTCCGCCCGGCCCGCTTCGACGGCCACGTCGTCAACAGGGAGCCGGACAAGTGCGAGCAGCTCTTCTGGTGGCCCCTGGACCGCCTGCCGGAGGACACTGTCCCCTACACCGCCCACACGCTCGCCGAGATCGGCCGGGGCAACACCCTGTCCGTCCTCGGTTGGGCCGCCTGACCCCCTGAAGTCCCCGCCCTGCCGACGCTCCCCTGCCTCCCCCCACCTCCTACCCCGCCCGCACCTCCCTGGCCACCCACGCCACCCCGACCTCCTACCTGTCCAGCGGGACACTCGCCCAGCGGGCCGCGCGTCCCGCAGACCACCCTTCCCGCAGGCCACCCGTCCGGCGGACGCGGCCGCCCGACCCACGGGTGGCGCGCCAACGCCAACCCCCGCTCCCTGACCGAGGGGTGACCGGGTCCACCGGTCCGCCACCCCAAAAACCGCCGGAGGAAGACAGCTTGGACACCACCGGACCCACCACCGGCGCCCTCGTCGCCGACCGCATCGGCCGGATCCTGCTCCTGCGCCGCTCCGACGGCTGCTGGGAACTGCCCACCGTCGCCCAACTGCCCGGTGAGGAGCCGGCGGACGCAGCGGCCCGCGCGCTGTACGAGACCTGCGGCCGGCCAGGCACCGCCGACCGGACCGTGGGCGAACTCGACGGCGGCGACGGTCTCGCGCGACAGCTCGTGGTCCGGGTGGCACCGGACGACCCGGGCGACCTCGACCGGCTCGTCCTCACCCGCCACGCCACCCACGGCTGGTTCTTCGTCGACAGCCTGCCCGGTGTCACCCCGGCCGCCGTCGCCTTCCTCCGCGCCCACGCCCCGGCCCGCCCATACCTTCCGCGCGAGCACTGGCTCGCCACCACCTCGCGGTCGTGGACGTGCACCGCCGCCCTCCTCACGGCCCCGGACGGGCGGCTGCTGATGGTCAGGGGGGACGACGTCGACAGGTGGGGCTTCCCCGGCGGGGTCCTGGACAACCACGAGCACTCGCGCACGGGCGCGGAACGCGAGCTGCGCGAGGAGACCGGGCTCGACCTGCCGGCCGGGCCGCTGCTCGCCGTGTTCTGGCAGCATCCGGCTCCCGGGCTGGACCACCCGCTCGTCCAGTTCGTCCACGACTTCGGCACCCTCGACCCCGACAGCGTCCAACTCTCCTGCGCGGACGGCGAGATCACCCGCTGGGCCTGGATCGCCCTGGACGAGCTGGACGCGGCCGCTGGCCCCTCCCGCGGCGAGCGCGCCCGGCTCGCCCTCCGGGCCCGCGGCACCGGCCGCACCGTCACGGACACCTGTCCTGGCGACTTCGGCGGAGCCGCCCTGGCGCCCGCCCCGGCCATCGGACCCGGGAGGGGGCGGACCCAGGGCCTCGCCTAGCGGACCGGGAACACCCGCCCACCACCGCCCAACGACCTTGGCCGACCGCCGCGTTCGGAGGCTCGACGGGGCCCGGGCGGTGCGCCACACTCTTGCCCTGGCAGCACACGCGTTCCCACCGCACCTCCCGCCCCGCCCGGAAGCGCGACGCATCACGCGGCACGCGCCGGGCCCAGAGCCCCACATCGGAGAGCCACACGGTGACCACGAGTCAGCAGCTGGAGATCACCTTCTCGTCCGGCCGGTCCGGGACCGGCCCGGCCACCTGGGGCCAGCAGGCCATCTGGGACGCCGTCGGCCGGCTGTCACCCGCCGACGCGCCTCGGTACAACATCACGACGGCGGCCCCGCTGGACCCGGGCCTGCCGGTGCCCGTCGTCCTCGACGCGCTCACCGACCTGCTCCACCTGCACGACTCCCTCCACACCAGGCTCCACCCCGACGGCGAGGGCCGGCTGCGGCAGACCGTCGACCCGGACGGCCGGCTGCCCGTGCACACCCGCCACGGCGACGGCGACTCCGCCGAACTCGCGCGCACCGGCGCGGCGTTCCACGACGAGCTGGCCGCCCTTCCGTTCGACTGCACCACACAGTGGCCGGTCCGGGTGGGCCTGGTCGTGGCGGGCGACCTGGTCCGGCACATCTCCCTCGTCCTGTCGCACACCGCGCTGGACGGCGCCGGGATGGGCCGGCTGGTGATGGACCTCACCGAGCTCTCCCTGGGCGCCTCCGCCGCAGCGATCCGCGCCCGTCGGCCGGCCCAGCAGCCTCTCGAGGAAGCCGAGTTCCAGCAGTCCGAGCGCGGCCGGCGGCGTGACGCCAACGCCCGGGCGCACGTCCTGCGCAAGCTCCGCTCGGGGCCGCCGCGGCTCTTCCCCGCCGCCCGGCACGACGAGCCGCAGCCGTTCCCGAACGCCGTCCTCAGCTCCCCGGCACTGCTGCGGGCGGTCGAGCTGGTCGCGGCCGGACACCGGGCGAGCACCTCCTCGGTGCTGCTCGCGGCAACGGCGGTGATGACGGCGCGACTCGCCGGCTCGTCCGACGCGGTGCTCCAGGTCATCGTCAACAACCGCTTCCTGCCCGGACTGACGGCCGCGGTGAGCGTGGTGGCGGGCGACGGCCTGCTCCACCTGCCGGATGCGGACGGCGAGTTCGCCGCCGTCGTCCGCCGGACCCATGCCGCGTCGATCGCCACCTACCGGCACGCGTACTACGACAAGCGCCTGCTGGACGAGGAGATCGCCCGACTGACCGCCGAGCACGGCCCGCTGGCCGACCGCTCGTGCATCTTCAACGACACCCGCGACCTGGTCCCGCCGTCACCCGGCGAGCCCGCCACCCCGTCCCCCGGTGATGCCGAGGGCACCGCCTCCGGCGACCCTCTGGACCCGGCCCGCACCACCCTCAGCTGGCCCAAGGAGTTCGAGCCGCGCCCCGGCCTCACCTACGCCCTGGACGCCCTCCAGACAGCGGACGCGCTCCAGCTCGCGATGACCGCCGACAGCTCGGTGCTCCCCCGCCCCCGGATGGAACGTTTCCTCTACGGCATCGAGGAGCTGGTCGTCACCGAGGCCCGGGCCCTGGCCACCAGCACGGCCGCACCGGCCACCACCACGACACCCGACACGCCCACGCCCACGCCCACAATCACGACCACGACCACCACCACCACGACCACGACCACCCCCACCGCAGCGCAGGCCACACCCGGCTCCTGAACGCGACACCGGCGTCACGTTCCACCGCTCCGGCGCGACCTCCACCCTCTCCCGGCCTGACCCGGCCGCCCGCACCCGCGGGCGGCCGGGGCTCGGCGAGCGGCCGGGGGCGGTCCTCAGTGGGTGTGCTCGTGGACCGAGTTGGTCTCCTGGATCTTCTTCCAGGACTTCGGCTCCTGCGGCGCGCCCTTACCGCCCGGCGCGAGGCTCGCCGCACCCGCGGGCGCCGCCGCCGGGACGCCCGCCGAGGACACCGCCGGCTTCGAGGCCGTGAACAGCCAGGTGTCGAAGAGCTGCGCGAGCGGCTTCCCGGAGATCCGCTCGGCGTACGCCTGGAACTGCTGGATGGTCGCGTTGCCGTACTTGCGCTCGGCCGGCCACCCCTTCAGGATCTGGAAGAACTTCTCGTCCCCGACGGTGTTGCGCAGCGCCTGGATGGCCACCGCACCGCGGTCGTAGACGGCGCCGGCGAACTGGTGGTCCGCCCCCGGGTCGCCGGGCTTGACGGACCAGAAGGCGTTGTCGGCCGGGTAGGAGGAGTAGACGTAGTCGGCGAGCTCCTGCGCCGTGCCCTCGTTCTCGTGCTCGGACCAGAGCCACTGCGAGTAGCGGGCGAAGCCCTCGTTGAGCCAGATGTCGCTCCACCGCTGGACGGAGACGCTGTCGCCGTACCACTGGTGGGCGAGCTCGTGGACGACGACGGACGTGTTGGAGCCGCGGGAGAACTGCGCGGGGCTGTAGAAGATCTGGGTCTGGGTCTCCAGGGCGTACCCGGTGGGCACGTTGGGCACGTAGCCGCCGATCGAGCCGAACGGGTACTCGCCGAAGTAGCCGCTCAGCCAGTCGACCAGTTCGCCGGTGCGCTCGACGCTGGCGCGCGCCGCGCCGTCGTTGTCCCCGAGGACCTTGCTGTAGGCGGTGACGACCGGCAGCCCACCCGGGGTGGTGTCGGTCCGGATGTCGAACCTGCCGATCGCGAGGGTGGCCAGATAGGTCGCCTGCGGCTTGGTCTGGCGCCAGTTGTAGCGGGTCCAGCCGGCCCGGGAGCTCTGGCCGGTGAGGAGACCGTTGCTGATCGCCTGGGTGCCGTCGGGCACGAGGACGGAGACGTCGTAGGTGGCCTTGTCGGTGGGGTGGTCGTTGCTGGGGAACCACCAGGCGGAGCCCTCGGGCTCGTTGGCCGCGACGCCGCCGTCGGGGGTGCGCAGCCAGGCGGAGTAGCCGCCTCGCTCCACCTCGCCGGGCTTGTCGGCGTAGCGGACGACGACCGTCACCGGGGCGCCCTTCACCAGCGGCCGGGCGGGGGTGATCTCCAGCTCCGACTCGCCGGTGCTCGCGAACTTCGCCGTCCGGCCGTTGACCAGCACCTCCTTGACGCCGAGCACGAAGTCCAGGTTGAACCGCGAGAGGTCCTGGGTGACGGTGGCCAGGATGGTGGCGGTGCCTTCCAGTTCGTCGGTGGCGGGCTGGTACTTGAGCCGGATGTCGTAGTGCGAGACGTCGTATCCGCCGTTGCCGGCGTTGGGGTAGTACGGGTCTCCGATGCCGGCCGCGCCGGGGCCGATCTGGGCCGCCGAGGCGGGGACGGTCAGGAGCAGGGCGAGCGCGCCTGCGGCGGCAGAGACGATCAGCCTCTTGCGCACGGTGGTCCTCCAGGATCACTGGGACGGATGGGTCGCATCGATCCTTGTCCCGGTGAGCCGTGCCCCACTCCTATCGGATGAAATGTTCATGAGAAGAAACAGGCCGAAATGGGGCCGCCGCACCCACGTCACGCCGTGTGCGCACGTCAGCCCCGCCCCGGACCCCACTCGGCCAGCCCCGCCCCGGACCCCGCGCAGCCGGCCCACCCCGCCCCCACTCCCCCACAGCACCCCGGTGGCCCGGCTCGCCGGCTCGCCGGCTCGCCCGACAGCCGTCTCCTCAGGCTCCCAGTGCCACCGGCGCCCGCACCAGCGAGCCGTACTCCGTCCACGACCCGTCGTAGTTCTTCACGTGCGGGTACCCGAGCAGCTCGGTCAGCGCGAACCAGGTGTGCGCCGAGCGCTCGCCGATCCGGCAGTAGGCGATCACCTCGTGCTCGGCCTCCACGCCCTGCCCGCCGTAGAGCGCCCGCAGCTCCTCCGCCGAGCGGAAGGTGCCGTCGTCGTTGGCCGCCTGGGACCAGGGAATGTTCACCGCGCCGGGGATGTGGCCGGGCACCTGCGCCTGCTCCTGCGGAAGGTGCGCCGGCGCCAGCGCCTCGCCCCGGTACTCGGCCGGCGAGCGCACGTCGACCAGCACGGCGTCGGACCCGGGTTTGGCGAAGACCTCCGCCTTGGCCAGCACCTCGTCGCGCAGCGCCCGTACCTCGGGGTGCTCGGGTCCGGCCAGCCGGTAGCCGCTGTGCTGGTAGTCCATCACCTCCTGGGTGAGCCCGCGCTCCTCCAGCTCCCACTTCTTCCGCCCGCCGTCGAGCAGCTTCACCGGCCCGTAGCCGCGCAGGCGCAGCAGCCAGTAGGCGTAGGCGGCGAACCAGTTGTTGTTGCCGCCGTACAGCACCACGGTGGTGTCGTCCTCCACCCCGGCCGCGCGCAGCAGGTGCTCCACGCCGTCGCGGTCGGTGTAGTCACGGCCCACCCGGCTGTGCAGGTCGGTGGTCCAGTTCCATCCGACCGCGCCGGGAATGTGGCCCTCCTCGTACGCGGTGGTGTCCTCGTCCACCTCGACGACGCGGATCGTGCCGTCGTCCAGGTGCTGGGCCAGCCAGTCGGTGGGGACCAGCGCCTCGGGGTGTGCGTAGCCGTTGCCGGTCATCGCCGCCCTCCTTCACTCGGACCTCTTCGAACCTACGTCCGACCGTCCGCTCCGGCCACCCGCACGGCCCAACCCGGCCCCCCGCCCCGGCCCGCCACCCCACAGGCGCGCCACCCCACAGGCGCACCCCCCGGCAGCCCACCGGCGCCCTCCCGGCGCCCCCCGGCAGCCCGCCGCCGGGGCCCGCACCGCCCGGCTACGCCGCGGCGCCGTCCGGCCGCGCGATGTAGTAGATGTTCAGGATGTCCCCCTCCACCTGCGCGGTCCGCACCGAGCCGAACCCGGCCTCGGCCAGCATCCGCCGGGCCGTCTGCTCGCCCCAGACCGTCCCCAGCCCCGCGCCGCCCTCGCCGAGCGAGACCGTCATGCAGTAGAAGGTCGAGAAGGTGTAGAGCGCCGGCGCGAGCGGGTGCCCGACGTTCTCCTCCAGCCGGCTGCTGGCCGCGATGTCGCCCATCAGGAAGACGCCGTCGGGCCGCAGCACCCGGGCGACGGCGGCCAGCGTCTCGGCCGGGCGGGCCAGGTCGTGGACGACGTCGAAGGCGGTGACCAGGTCGTAGGAGCCGGTCAGCCCGGCCGAGTCGGCGACCTCGAAGTCCGCGTTGGACAGGCCGAGCGCGGTGGCCTCGGCCCGGGCGGCGGCGACGCCGTTCTCCGCGATGTCGACACCGGTGAACCGGCTCGCCGGGTAGGCCCCCGCCAGCACGTTGACGGCGTGACCCTGCCCGGTGCCGATGTCGAGCGCGTCGATCCCGGCGCCCAGCCGCTCCGGCAGCCCGGGGACGAGCGGCACGATCCCCTCGACCAGCGCCAGGTCGTAGACCCGGCCGGACTCCTCGGCCTGGAGCTCCTGGAACCGCGGGTACGCCGAGTACGGCATCCCGCCGCCGTTGCGGAAGCAGCCGATGAGCCGCTGCTCGACGTCGCCCATCAGCGCGAGGTACTGCATCATGCCGGCCAGGTTCTCGGGCCCGGCCGCCCTGGTGAGCGAGGCCGCGTGCTCCGGCGGCAGCAGATAGGTGCCGCGCCCGGGGTCGTACTCGACGATCCCGCCGACGACCATCGCGCCGAGCCACTCGCGGACGTAGCGTTCCTCCAGGCCGGCGGCGCGCGCGATCTCCTCGCTGCTCGACGGGGCGAGACCGGCCATGGCGTCGAACAGCCCGGTCTGGTGGCCGATGCTGGCCATGAATCCCAGACAGGAGTCGTTCAGCACCTGCACGATCCGGCCCGCGAACTCCTCCTGCTTCACCGGGTCCGGTTCCCGTACGGACATCGTTCCTCCTCCGCCTCCGGGACCGCGCGAACCCCCCTCATCATCACGCTACGCCGCTGCTCCCCGCCGCCCCAGCCGACCGGAGGTGCCGGAAGGCCGGGCCGCTACCTCCCCGTCGGCCAGGGCACCTCCGGCCGCCGCTCGTACGCGTAACCGGCCGCGTCCCAGCGCGCCCCCTCCTCGGCGAGCCGCTGCCGGAACCGCCCCCAGTCATGGCTCGACCACGGCGACCAGCCGAGTTCCGCCAGGGCCGGCAGCCGGGGCAGCAGCATCACGTCCAGCTGGGCCGGGGTGTCCAGGGTCTCGGTCCACAGCGGCGCCTCGACTCCGAGCACGGCGCCGGCCGGCAGCCTGACCAGGGTGTCCGGGTCCCAGGAGTAGGCGGACCAGACGTCGACCGTCCCGGCCCAGGCCAGCCCGAGCGGGTAGGAGGAGTCGTACTTCATGTCGAGGTAGCTCCGGCCCGCCGGGGACATGATCACCTTCGCCCCGCGCCCGGCGGCCTCCCGCAGCTCCGCGTCGCGCCCGCCGCCACCGTCCCAGTACTGGAGCAGTCCGATGCCGCCCGGCGCGGTCTGGTTCCAGCCGACCGGTGTCTTCCCCGGCGGCGTCACCTGGGCTCCCACCCTGCGCACGAACTCCCGGTACGCCTCCGGGGCGACCTTCTTCACCTCGTCGCCGCCGATGTGCAGGTACGGCCCGGGGGTGAGCCGGGCGATCTCGGCGACCACGTCCCGGGTGAAGGCGAAGACGGCGTCGCCGGTGGGGCAGAGCGTGGAGAAGCCGACCTCGATGCCGGTGTACGGCCACGGCTTCGCGCTCCCGGTGCAGTCCAGCTCCGGGTAGGCGGCGAGGACCGCGTTGCTGTGCCCGGGCAGGTCGATCTCGGGGACGACGGTGAGGTAGCGCTCCTGCGCGTACCGGACGATCTCCTGGTAGTCGGCCGCGGTGTAGAAGCCGCCGGGCGTGCCGCCGACCTCGCTGCCCGCGGCGACCCGGGTGAGTGCGGGCCGGGCGGGGATCTCGATTCGCCAGCCCTGGTCGTCGCTCAGGTGCAGGTGGAGGAAGTTGACCTTGTACAGGGCCAGCCGGTCGATGTACCCCCTGACCTCGGCCGGGGTGAAGAAGTGCCGCGCGACGTCGAGCATGGCGCCCCGGTAGGCGTAGCGCGGGCGGTCGTCGATGTCGACGGCGGCGACGGTCCACTCCGTCCCGGCGGCCGCCGGCGTCCGGCTCTCGATCCGCGGCGGCAACAGCTGACGCAGTGTCTGGGTGCCCCGGTAGAGCCCGGCCGGGGTGCGGGCCGCGATCCGGACGGCGGTCGCGTCCGAGGTCAGCCGGTAGCCCTCCGGTCCGGTCTGCCCGGGCAGGGCCGGGTCGAGGTCGAGCCGGATGCCGTCGGGCCCGGCGTCGTCCGCGACCGGCAGCGGCAGCCCGGTCGGCCGACGCAGCTCGTCGGCCAGCTGCCCGGCGATCCGCCGGACCTCGGCGGCCTGCTCCCCGTCACCTCCGGCCGCCCGGACGACGGTCCGCCCGGTGAGCCGGTAGGCCGGGCCGGACCCGGTGGTGGCGGAGTACGGCGCCGGGACGATCCGGTCGCCGGTGCGCGGCCCGGCGGGAACGGGTACGGCGGGATCGGGTACGGCCGTGGTGGCGTCGCCGGGCCCGAGCGAACGGTGGGCGCCGAAGCCGACCGCGGCGAGCACCAGCGCGGAGAGGAGGATCAGCAGTCCACGGGCCCGGGCGGACAGCCCGGCGATTCGTCTCGGCAAGGCCGCTCCCGGTGTCGATGTCCCGGAATGGTCTCAACCAATCGCCGAACTGTCCCGCGCTTCCCCGGAATTCGTCCGCCTCAGGAGAGGACGACGGACCGCAGCTTCAGCCGGTCCCCGAGCTTCTTGCCCGGGTTCATCACGTAGAAGGTGTCGCCGTTGCAGTCGAAGTCGAGGAAGACCGTGGCGGTCGACGTGGTGAAGTTCTCGGGCGCGAACGCCGGATGCTCCTCGGTCGCCCCGAAGAGGTTGACGCACTCGCCGCTCGCCGGGTCGGCGATGCCGGCCGGGACGCCGGGGCCGATCTTGTAGAGGAAGTCACCGGCTGCCGCGTTCGCGGAGGTGGGAACGGCGAGGACGAGGGCGAGAGCGCTGGTGGCGGCGATCACGGCGTTGCGGAGACGCATGGGGCTGGGGCCTTTCAGGGCGGTACGCGCGGGTACCGGGGAAATTGATGCGCTATCACCCTAGAGGCCCCAAAATCGCAGAAACGGTTCTGCCAATCCACCCTTTCGGGTGGTTTAGCCCGCAAAACCGCTACCTGCCGAGCGTGCGCACCGCCCGCCGTCACCCCGGCGGCGCGGTGAAGTAGTAGCCCGCGTCGATCAGCACCGGCAGGTACGCCTTCATCGCGGCGACCGTCTGCGAACGGTCGCCGCCGCCGTCGTGGTTGAGCACGATCGCCCCCGGCCGCACGTCCTTGAGGATGCGGTCGGTGATCACCGAGGTGCCGGGCCGGGCCCAGTCCCGCGGATCCACCGACCAGGCCATGTTCCGCATCCCGAGGTCCGCGGCCACCGTGAGCGACGCCGTGGACCAGTCCCCGCCCGGCGCGCGGAACCAGGTCGGCAACTTCCCGGTGGTCCGGTTGAGCAGGTCCGAGGTGCGCGTCAGCTCGTCGCGCACCTGGGTCTCCGAGAGCCGGCGCAGGTCGGGGTGGGTCCAGGTGTGGTTGGCGATGTGGTGACCCCGGGCGGCGATCTCCTTGACCAGACCGGCGTGGTCGACGGCGTTCTCGCCGATCAGGAAGAAGGTGGCGCGGATGCCGTACTGCTCCAGCAGGGCCAGCACGGTCGGGGTGTACCGCGGATCCGGACCGTCGTCGATGGTGAGCGCCACCACGCGCCGCTCTGCGTCCAGCTCGTACACCGGTCTGCTCTCGGCCGCCGTGAGCTTGCGCGGCGCGGCCACCGGCGAGCCGGAGGCGACACCCGCCGCCGCGCCGGGCGCCGCCGGGGGTGCCGAGGAAGACCCGGCCGAAGGGGCGACGGAAGGAACGCCGGAGGCCGAGGGCGGCGCGGAGCCCGACGCGGAGGCGGGCGGCGCCACGGCGCCCGGCGTCCCGGACGCCCCGCCGGCCGCCTCGGCACCCGATCCGCCACCGCCCTCGTCAGCCCCCTGGGAGCCCCGGCAACCGGCGACGCCGAGCAGCGACATCCCGGCTGCGACCAGCAGCAATCTACGCGAAGTAATCTGACGATCAGACAGCATGATCGATGCATCCCCCGCGAGCCCGCGCGCCTCCCACCAGCAACCCCGACGGCCCCCAGCACCACCCCGACGGCCCAAGCGGACCGTCCACCCCGGACGGCACACCCACGACCCCATACGGACCGCTACGCTGACCTCCCCAGTGTGATGATCTGTCTTCAGAGGACGTGGCCATGACGACAAGTCAGGACTTCTCCGACCAGCCCGAGAGTGACGAGGTCGAGCCGAGCCAGTGGGAGCGCTTCGGCGTCGACACCAGTGCCCCGCACTCCGCCCGCGTGTACGACTACTGGCTGGGCGGGAAGACCAACTTCCCGCCGGACCGCGCCATGGGCCAGGCCATCGAGGAGGCGGTGCCGAGCGTCAAGGCGATGGCCAAGGAGAACCGGGCGTTCCAGGGCCGCGCCGTCCGCTTCCTGGCCGAGCAGCAGGGCATCCGCCAGTTCCTCGACCTCGGCACCGGCATCCCCACCTCGCCCAACACCCACGAGATCGCCGAGGCGGTCAGCCCGGGCACCCGCGTGGTCTACGTCGACAACGACCCGATCGTGCTGGCCCACGCGCGGGCACTGATGGTCTCCACCCCGGCCAGCCGGACCACCTACATCCACGCCGACCTGGGCAAGCCCGCCGAGCTGCTGAGCGACCCGTCACTCACCTCCACGCTGGACCTCGACCGGCCGGTCGGCCTGCTGATGATCGCCGTGCTGATGCTGGTCGCCGACGAGGACGACCCGTGGGCCAAGGTCGCCGCGCTGCGCGACGCGCTGCCCTCCGGCAGCTGCCTCGCCCTCACCCACCCGACCCAGGACTTCGACCCGGAGAGCGTCGCCAAGGTCGCCGAGGCCGCCCGGGCCGGCGGGATGACGCTGGTCCCGCGCACCCGCGACGAGGTGGCCCGGTTCTTCGACGGCTGGGAGCTGATCGAGCCCGGCGTCGCCCCCGTCATGGCCTGGCGCCCCGACGGCGAGCCGCCGGCCGACCCGCACGCCGCTTACTACTGGGGCGGCGTCGCCATCAAGCGGTAACGGGCACCGCCGGGGGCCGGGGGATCCCCGGCCCCCGGCCCCGGGCCGGCGCGTCTCCCGGGGCAAATCTCCCGGGGCACGCGCCCCGCGGCTACTTCAGCAGCCGCGACATCCGGCGGTCCGCGAGCGGCTTGCCGCCGGTCTGGCAGGTGGGGCAGTACTGGAGCGAGGAGTCGGCGAACGACACCTCGCGCACGGTGTCCCCGCAGACCGGGCACGGCAGCCCGGCGCGGCCGTGGACCCGCAGGCCGAGCTTCTTCTCCGCCTTCAGCTCCCCCGCCGCAAGTCCGCGCGAGCGCTCCACCGCGTCCCGCAGGGTGGTGCCGAGCGCTTGGTAGAGCCGGGCCGTCTCGTCCTCGGTCAAGCTCGACGCCAGCTTGTAGGGGGACATCCGGGCGGCGTGCAGCACCTCGTCCGAGTAGGCGTTGCCGACGCCGGCCAGCACGGCCTGGTCCCGCAGCACGCCCTTCAGCCGGCGCCGCTCCCCGTGCAGCAGGGCGGCGAACGCGTCCAGGGTGAACGACGGGTCCAGCGGGTCCGGGCCGAGCCGGGCGACACCGGGGACCTCGGCCGGGTCCTGCACCACGTACACCGCCAGGCCCTTCTTCGTGCCCGCCTCGGTCAGGTCGAAGCCGTCCCCGGCCTCGCCCTCCAGGCGCACCCGCAGGGCGAGCGGGTTCCGCCCCCCGGGGCGCGGGGGCTCGGCGGGCAGGCTCTCCTTCCAACGCAGCCAGCCGGCCCGGGCCAGGTGGACGACGAGGTGGAGGCCGTCGGCCTCGATGTCGAGGAACTTGCCGTGCCGGGTGACCGGACCGACCGTCCGGCCCTCCAGCGCCGTCACCGGCGGGTCGTACGTCTTGAGCGCGCTGATCGCCACCGGCTGCACGCGGGCGATCACCCGCCCGGTCAGCCGCTCGGACAGGAAGGCGCTGAGGGCCTCGACCTCGGGCAGCTCCGGCATGCGCCCAGTCTCGCGCAGCCCGCCGCGCTTTGCCTGTCCGCCACCGGCGGGCGCACGCTGGAGGTGCCCGGCGCACGCGTGCCCGGCGCGAAGGCGCCCCGTGCGCAGGTGCGCGGCCCCCGCCGGAACGACCGGGTCCCAGCAACCGGGTCCGGATGACCGGGCCCAGGAGGTCCGACCCGCTATGAGCACGCTCGAAGAACAGATCGACATCGACGCCCCGGTACTGGCGGCCTGGGAACAGCTCCACCGGGTCCACGACTACCCGCGCTTCGTCGCCGGCGTGCGCAGCGCCCATCCGCGGGGCCGGAACCTCGCGCACCTCGGGGTGGAGATCGCCGGCACCGAGCGCGGCGTCGAGACCGAGATCACCGACCACGGCCGCGGCCGGGTGATGGCCTGGCGGACGCTGGACGGCCTGGACCTGCACGGCGCCTTCGCCCTGCTCCCGCTCGACCGGGAGCACACCCGGGTGCAGATCCGCGTCGAGTACGACCCGGAGGCGGTGCACGAGGTGTTCGGAGGGCCGCGCGGCTTCGCCCTGGCCGGGGCGGTCGAGCGCGCGGTCCGGGCCGACCTGGAGCTCTTCCGGCAGCTGGTCGAGGCCCGGGTCGCGGCCGCCCAGGGCCCGCCCGCCGAACCCGTAAAGGACGCATAAGCCCAGCTCAGAGGCGGTGGTGAGGCTCCCCACAACGGACCTTCGGCCCGGTCGTCCGCCGTTCGACCTGTGGCAGACTCGATTCCCATGAACAACGGCCCGGGCTTCAGGACGCTCCGCGCGGCGGTCTTCGCCGCGCTGGTCGTGCTGCTCGCCGGGCTCGGCCAGGTGCTGGTCACCGGCCGTCCGCTGCCGCTCGGCACGCTGGCCCTGGCCGGTGGCGCCGTCTTCGCGGTGGCCTTCGCCCTCGCGGGCTCCGAACGCGGCTACCCGGCGATCGCGGCGGTCTTCGTGCCGCTGGAACTGGGGCTGAGCGCCCTGTTCGACCTCGCCCAGACGACCTGTCCCACGCTGCCGCCCGGCTCCGCCCGCGGCTTCGAGCCGCTGCTCTGCGGAGGCGGCTCGCTCGGCGGGTTCCTCCTGGGCCACGCAGTGGCCGAGTCCACCGGCATGCTGCTGCTCCTCGCGCTGCACGCCGCGATCGCGCTGGCCGCGGCCTTCTGGCTGCGCCGCGCCGACTCCGCGCTGACCGGCCTCGCCCGCTCGGTGCACACCCTCGGCGAGTTCACCCGGCGGTTCCTCCCGACGGCCGGCCGCCGGCTGCTGCTGCTCACCGCGCCCGTCCCGGCCCGCCCGCCGGCCCGGGTGCCCTTCCCGCGCGCCAGCCGGGTCCGCGTCCCGGCCGAGCCCGTCCTGCTCGGCCCGGCGGTCCGCCGCGGGCCGCCGGTGGCTGCTCCGGCCTGCTGAGGAACCGTCCCGTTCGGCTTCTCCGCCGGTCGCCCCGCCGCGCGCGTTCGCGCCTGCCCTGCTCCCCGACGCGGAGCACCGGACCGAGAGCACAGGACGACACCCCGCCATGAGCAAGAAGCCCCAGACCCGCCGCACCACCTCCGAGGACGCCGTCTCCGGGAACCCCGCCGCCGGGAGCCCCACCGTCGGGAGCCCCGCCGCCGGGCAGCAGAGCCGCAACGCCGCCCGCCGCGCCGCCACCGAGCGGATGCGCGAGGAGCGCGAGCGCGCCGAGCGGTCGGCGAAGATCCGCCGCCGGACGATCGTCGGCGCGGCCTCCGCGGCCGTGCTCGCCCTCGCCGCCGGCACGGCCCTCGCCGTCGGCGGCTCCTCCGGCTCCGGGGACACGGCCGCCAACGGCCCGCTGGTCACCCCCGCCAACGCGGGCGGCGCCGACGGCACCGTGATCACCTACGGCAAGGCCGACGCCCCGCACACCCTGGAGATCTACGAGGACTTCCGCTGCCCGTACTGCGAGCAGCTGGAGACCACCAACGGCAAGACCATCCAGCAGCTCGCCGACGCCGGCACCTACAAGATCGAGTACCACCTGGCGACCTTCCTGGACCAGGGCCTCGGCGGCAAGGGCTCGCGCACCGCGCTGGCCGCCGCCGGCGCGGCGCTGAACGAGGGCGTGGACAAGTTCAAGCAGTTCCACGACGTGCTGTACGCCAACCAGCCGGACGAGCGCAACGACGGGTTCGCCGACGTCAACCGCCTGCTCGACCTGGCCGGGCAGGTCCCCGGCCTGAAGACGGACGCCTTCGTCAAGGCCGTCCAGGACGGCACCTACGCGCCGTGGGCCAACCAGGTGAACAAGGCCTTCGACAAGAGCGGCGTCACCGGCACCCCGACCGTGCGGCTGGACGGCCGGAAGCTGGACGTGTTCACCAACGGCGCGGCCGTCACGCCGGAGAAGTTCACCGCCATGGTCGAGCAGGTGACCGGGTGACCTCCCACGCGCCCGCGCGCACCTACGGCGCCGGCCGACCGTTCGCCCTCCTGCTGCTGATCGGCGGCGCGGTCGGGCTGTTCGCCTCGGCCGTCCTCACCCTGGACAAGATCCGGCTGCTGAAGGACCCGTCGTACGTCCCGAACTGCAACATCAACCCGATCATCAGCTGCGGCTCGATCATGCGCAGCGACCAGGCCGAGGCCTTCGGCTTCCCCAACTCGCTGCTGGGCCTGGTCGGCTTCGGCGTCGTCGTCACCATCGGCGCCGGGCTCCTGGCCGGGGCGGCGTACCGGCGCTGGTTCTGGCTCGGCCTCCAGGCCGGGACGGTCTTCGGCATCGGCTTCGTGACCTGGCTGATGTACCAGGCGCTGTACCGGATCGGCGCGCTCTGCCCGTACTGCATGGTGGTGTGGGCGGCGATGATCCCGCTGTTCTGGTACACCACGCTGCACAACCTGCGCACCGGCGTGATCCCGGTGGGGCGTCGGCTGCGCCCGGCCGTCCGGGAGGCCGCGCGCTACCACTGGGTGGTGCCGGCGCTCTGGTACGCGGTGATCGTCCTGCTGATCCTCAACCGGTTCTGGTACTACTGGAGCACTCTGGTCTGAGCTCCCCGCCGCCCCCGGGCCCGCACGGCCCGGGGGCGGCGCCACCCCCGGGAGGCGGCCGGGCGCACGGGCGCCGGTCAGGCGGCGCCGGGCTCGAACTCGTAGGCGGCCACCTCGGCCAGCAGGGCCGCCCGGCGCTCCTCGTCCAGGAAGGACGCCCGGAAGGAGTTGGCGGCGAGCAGGCGCAGCTCCTCGCGGTCGAGCTTCAGGGCCTCCTCCACCGCGCGGAAGTTGTCGTCGGCGTAGCCGCCGAAGTAGGCCGGGTCGTCGGAGTTGACGGTGACCAGGAGGCCCGCGGCGAGCATGGCGGGGAGGGGGTGGTCGGCGAGGGTGTCGATGCAGCGGAGGCGGACGTTGGAGAGCGGGCAGAGGGTGAGCGGGACCTGCTCGCGGACCAGGCGGTCGACCAGGTCCGGGTCCTCCAGGCAGCGCAGTCCGTGGTCGATCCGCTCCACGCCGAGGACGTCGAGCGCCTCGGTGATGTAGCCGGCGGGGCCCTCCTCGCCGGCGTGGGCGACGCGGTGCAGGCCGGCGTCGGCCGCGAGCCGGTAGACCTCGCGGAACTTGGCCGGCGGGTGGCCGACCTCGGCCGAGTCGAGTCCGACACCGGTGATCCGGGTGCCGAACCACGGCCGGGCGGCCTCGAAGGTCTCCAGCGCGGAGTCGGCGGACTCGTCGCGCAGGAAGCACATGATCAGCCGGGTGGAGACGCCGTACCGCTCCTCGCTGCGGTCCAGCGCGCGGCCGAGGCCCTCCACCACGACGCCGAGCGGCACGCCGCGGGCGGTGTGCGCCTGCGGGTCGAAGAAGATCTCGGCGTGCCGCACGCCCTGCTCCGCGGCCCGGGCCAGGTAGGCGTCGGCGAGGTCGGCGAAGTCCTGCTCGGTGCGCAGCACGGCCATCAGCGCGTAGTACAGGTCCAGGAAGGACTGCAGGTCGCTGAAGGAGTACGCGCGGCGCAGCTCCTCGGTGTCGGCGTACGGGAGGGTGACACCGTTGCGCGCGGCGAGCGCGAAGGCGAGGTCGGGCTCCAGGGTGCCTTCGATGTGCAGGTGGAGTTCGGCCTTGGGGAGCGGCATGGACGATCGTTCCGAGCTGTGGGAGGGAGAACCGACGGTGGACGAAGTAGTCATCGTACGATCCGCCCGGCGTCGGCCGGCCCGGAGGGCAAGTCCCGCTCCGTGCGCACCGGCGACGCCGGCAGCAGGGCACCGCACGCCACCAGCAGGCCGGTCATGACCCACATCGTGACCCTGAGCCCGAGCACCGCGCCGAGGCCGCCGCCGGCGACGGCGACGGCGACCTCGCGGAGCGGGGTGTACCGGTGCCGGTCCCGGGGCACGGGTACTCGGGGGGCTTCCCGCCGAGGAGGTAGTGGACATGCGGCACCCCGAAGCTCCGCACACCAGGCCCGCGGGCATCTCCCCGCACGCCCTGGGCAACGACACGCTGCTGCACGAGCTGGAGCAGCTGCACCGCACCCGGCACGAGACCTTTCTCTACGGGTCGGAGGAGGCGCTGAAACGCCACACCCTGCGGACCGGGCAGCTGGAGGCGGAGTACCTGCACCGCTTCCCCGGCCGGCAGGTCACCGCCGCCCGCACCAGGGCCGGCGCACGGGCTCGGGAGGCGGCGGCCAGGGTGGAGTCGCTGCCGGAGTGACGGCGGGCGCCGCGCCGCCCGGCGGGACACGCCGGGCGGCGATGGCGTGCCCCGGGCCGGGGCGTCGGCCAGGGTGGAGGCAGACCCGGCACGACAACCCCGCGGACACCTGGGAGCCCATCCATGCCCATCGCAAGCGTCAACCCCGCGACCGGCGAGACCCTGGAGACCTTCGAACCGCTGGACGCCGCCGGCCTCGAACAGCGGCTGGCCCGCGCCGAGGAGGCGTTCCGCACCTACCGCACCACCTCCTTCGCGTACCGCGCCGAACTGCTGCGCCGCGCCGCCGACCTGCTGGACGAGGACCGGGAGTCCGTCGCCCGCACGATGACCGAGGAGATGGGCAAGCCGCTGACCGCCGCCCGCGCCGAGGCCGCCAAGTGCGCGAAGGCCATGCGCTGGTACGCCGAGAACGCCGAGGCGCTGCTCGCCGACGAGCACCCCGACCCGGCCGACGTCGCCGACTCCGGCGCCGCCCGCGCCTACGTCCGCTACCGCCCGATCGGGGCGGTGCTCGCCGTGATGCCGTGGAACTTCCCGTTCTGGCAGGTGGTGCGGTTCGCGGCGCCGGCCCTGATGGCGGGCAACGTGGGCCTGCTCAAGCACGCCTCGAACGTGCCGCGGACGGCGGTGGCGCTGGAGGAGCTGTTCCGCCGGGCCGGCTTCCCCGAGGGCTGCTTCCAGACGCTGCTGATCGGCTCCGGCGCGGTCGAGGGCGTCATCCGCGACCGCCGGGTGGCCGCGGTGACCCTGACCGGCAGCGAGCCGGCCGGCCGGGCGGTCGCCGCCACCGCCGCCGACGAGGTCAAGAAGTCCGTGCTGGAGCTGGGCGGCAGCGACCCGTTCGTCGTCCTGCCCAGCGCCGACCTGGACGCCGCCGTCAGCACCGCCGTCCGGGCCCGGGCACAGAACAACGGCCAGTCCTGCATCGCCGCCAAGCGCTTCATCGTGCACGCGGACGTGTACGAGCCGTTCACCGCCGCCTTCACCGCGGCGATGCGGGCCCTGACCGTCGGCGACCCGATGGACGAGGCGACCGAGGTCGGCCCGCTGGCCAGCCCGCAGGGGCGGACCGACCTGGAGGAGCTGGTCGAGGACGCGCGGGCGCACGGCGCCCGGGTGGAGTGCGGCGGCCGGCGGCCCGAGGGCCTGGACGCCGGCTGGTTCTACGAGCCGACCGTGCTGACCGGCATCACCCCGGCGATGCGGATCCACCTGGAGGAGACCTTCGGGCCGGTCGCGACCGTCTACCGGGCCGCCGACGTGGACGAGGCGGTGGCGCTCGCCAACGACACGCCGTTCGGGCTCAGCTCCAACGTCTGGACCAACGACCCGGCGGAGCAGGAGCGCTTCGTCCGCGACATCCAGGCCGGCGCGGTGTTCTTCAACGGCATGACGGCCTCGCACCCGGCGCTGCCGTTCGGCGGGGTCAAGCGCTCGGGCTTCGGGCGGGAGCTGTCGGGCCACGGGATCCGGGAGTTCTGCAACGTGACCACGGTCTGGGTCGCGTAACGGCGGCGCCCCCGCGGACGCGGTCGCCCGGCGGGGAGCCGGTGCCCGCTCCCCCACCCTGCCGGTGCCCGCCCGGCCGGGAGCCGGGCGGGCACTCCAGCCGGACGGCAGCTTCGTACGGCTCGATCCGGCCCTCTCACTCGCCTCGTCCGGGGTCCGGGACGGTGACACCCTCAACGTGTTCC